>DATEKY010000320.1:0-7738 GCA_035277225.1 Xanthobacteraceae bacterium | reverse complement strand
AGGAAGGCGAGCGCGAAGGCGCCGCGCAGGCGCGGCAGCGCGGCCTCGACCGCCTTGGCGGGCGAGCGGCCCTGCTGCATTTCGTCGGTGACCAGATGCGCGATCACTTCGCTGTCGGTTTCGGTGGTGAACTTGTGGCCCTTGCTCTGCAGCTCGTCGCGCAGTTCGCGGAAATTCTCGATGATGCCGTTGTGCACCACCGCGACCTTGTCGGTCGCGTGCGGGTGGGCGTTGACTTCGTTCGGCTTGCCGTGGGTCGCCCAGCGGGTGTGACCGATGCCGGCGTGGCCGGCGAGCGGATCGCTCAACAGGCGCTTTTCCAGGTTCTTCAGCTTGCCTTCGGCGCGGCGGCGCGCGAGGTGGCCGCCTTCGAGCGTCGCGACGCCGGCTGAATCGTAGCCGCGATATTCAAGGCGCTTGAGCGCCTCGACCATTTCCTCGGCGACCGGTTCGCGCCCGAGGATGCCGATGATCCCGCACATGGCGAAGAGTGTCCCTCAAATCGTCCCGGACGATTGCCCGAAACGGGTTTAATCGCAGCTAAAGTCGGCCAGAAATCAAAAAGATTTACGCCTTGTGTCAGCGATCCATTAACCGCAGCGTTAACGTTTGGTTCTCGCCTTTTTGGCCGGCTTGGCGGGCTTGGCCGCCTTTGCGGGTTTCGGCTTGGCCTTCGGCGCCGCTTTGGACGCTTCTTTTTTCTCGACGGCCTTGCCGGGCGACCAGTCCGGCTTCACCACCTGCCGGCCCCGCCCGAGCGCCAGCGCGCCGGCCGGCACGTTGTCGGTGATGACCGATCCCGATCCGACATAGGCGCCATCGCCGACCTTCACCGGCGCGACCAGCGCCGAATTCGAACCGATGAAGGCGCCCTTCCCCACCACGGTGCGATGCTTGTTTGCGCCGTCGTAGTTGCAGAAGATCGTGCCGGCGCCGATGTTCGCGCCATCGCCGACTGAGCCGTCGCCGATATAGGCGAGATGATTGGCCTTGGCGCCCTCCCCGAGCTCGGCCGCCTTCACCTCGACGAAATTGCCGACGCGCGATTTCGCTCCGAGCCTGGTGCCCGGCCGCAGCCGCGCGAACGGCCCGACCGAGGCGCCCTTGCCGACATGCGCGCCTTCCAGATGCGAGAACGCGCGGATCACGGCGTTGTCTTCGATGGTGACGCCGGGGCCGAACACCACGTTGGGCTCGACCGTCACGTCGCGTCCGAAGGTCGTGTCGGCGCAGAGGAACACGGTCTCGGGCGCGATCAAGGTCACGCCCGCATCCATCGCGGCGTCGCGCAGGCGCCACTGCAGCACGTCCTCGGCGTCGGCGAGCTGCGACTTGGTATTGATGCCGTGCACTTCGTCCTCCGTGGTTTCCAGCGCGACCGCTTCCAGCGCCATTGCGTCGGCGATGGCCACGGCGTCGGTCAGGTAGAATTCGCCCTTGGCGTTCTTGTCCTCGATGCGATCGAGGATATCGAGCGCGACCTCGCCGCGGAACGCCATCAGCCCGCCGTTGCAGAGATCGATTCTGCGCTCGATGTCGCTCGCGTCGCGCTCCTCGCGGATCGCGACCAGCCGATGGCCGTTGGTGATCAGCCGGCCGTAGCCCGCCGGATTGGCGGCGCGAAAGCCGAGCACGGCGACACTCGCATGATGGTCGATCGCGCTGCGCAGCCGCTTCAGCGTGTCGGCGCTGATCAGCGGCGTATCGCCGAAGATCACCACGATGTCGTCGGCGCCCTGCTCGATCGCGGCGCGCGCGGCGAGCACCGCATGCGCGGTGCCGCGCCGCTCGGTCTGCACGAACACGTCCGCCTTCGGCAGCACGCGCTTCGCCTCGTCGGCGACCGCATCCGAATCCGGCCCGACCACGATGGCGCACGCCTGCATCCCGGCGCCGCGCACCGCGGTCAGCACGTGCGCGAGCAGCGAACGGCCGGCGACCGTGTGCAGCACCTTCGGCCGCGCGGAACGCATGCGCGTTCCTTCCCCGGCGGCAAGCACGATCGCGAGACAGGTTCGTTTGCTCATGCGCCGCCGTATACCACCGAACCGCTGCAAGGAAAGGTGGAAAGCGGGGACCGCGTGCGCGAAGTACGGCGGGAATCGGCGGATTCTGCTACGGTTTTTCAACTCCTCTGATTCGCGGAACTGGCCGCAATGACGGCGTTACGCCGCACCCAACTGATCCGCTTCGGCGCCTGGACCGGGCTTGCCACGCTAGCGGTGCTGGTTGCGGTCATTGCGGCGCGGACCGAGGCCGGCGTGCGCCGCATCGCGACGCTCGTTTCGCCCGAGCCGCCGGCGGCCGCGCGCAGTGCAAAGGAACTTCAGTCGGCCAATCGCGCGCTCGATCAGGAGGCGGAGCAGCGGCGCCTGAGCGAAGCGATCCGGATGCTCGCCGCCGACCGCGACCGGCTGCTCGCGCGCATCGGCACGCTCGAGCGCAGCGTCGAGGACGTGACCGGCTCGATCGCGAAAGCGCCGCCCGCCGCGCCAAGCGCGCCAGCAATGGTGCAGGCCGCGCCGGAGCCGGCAGCGCCGGCGCAAAGCCGCGTCGCCGCCGGTCATCTCGCAACCGGCAGCCCGGCGGCCGTGGAGTCGGTCGCGACCAAGACCGAGTTCGGCGTCGATCTCGGCACCAACACGACGATCGAGGGATTGCGCGCGCTGTGGGCGAGGCTGAAGGCAAACCAGCCCGGTCTGCTCGAAGGGCTGCGGCCGGTGATGGCGCTGCGCGAAGGCCCGCGCGGCGCAGCGCCGGAGCTGCGCCTGATCGCCGGTCCGCTCGCCAATGCGAGCGTCGCGGCGCGCCTGTGCGCGGCGCTCGCGGCCGGCGGGCAGGCCTGCCAGCCCGCAGTGTTCGACGGGCAGCGGCTGGCGCTGCAGTAAGCGCTTCGTCTGCGGGCACGACTGATAATACATAGACTATGATGTGGGCCCGACGTGGAGCATCGTTGTATGGGCACCCTGACGATCCGTTTGACCGACGATCAGCATCAGCGCCTGAAAACGCTGGCCGCCCGGCGCGGGCTGAGCCTCAACAAGCTGTTTGAGGAATTCGGCACGAGGGCGTTGGCGGAGTTCGACGCCGAGACGCGCTTCGCGCTCCGTGCCGCGCGCGGCAATACGACACACGGTCTGCGCCTGCTTGATCGGCTCGACGCAGGCCTGCGCTCCAACCCGCGCAAAGCTCGTCGCGCTTGACTAAAGCCCGTAACGCCGCCTGCGCTCGCCCATCATCGAGGCGCTGACAAATCCGACATCCTGCAGGCCGCGCTGCAGCTCCAGCGAATAGAGGAGCAAAGTCAACGCGAGCGCCCCGAGTGCCATGACCGTGCTCGCCGCGTTGGGATTGAGACAGATCGCGACGAGCAGGTCGCGCATGCGGGGAAACGCCGGCGCGAACCCTCCCCCGCAGCCTTGCGGCGCCAGCTTGAGCGTGAGGCCGTAGAGCAGCAGCGCATTGGCGCTCGCCAGGGCGCCTACCACGGCCGCCAATCCCTTGGTGCGCGACAGGGCGATATCAGTAAGCTTGATCGCGAAGAGACAGAACGCGAGCCACGCGACCAGCAGCAACCAGTCGGGCGGAGTGATCCAGACCAGAAGCAGCATGCCGGCGGCGAGAAGCAGCAGATTGAGCTTGGCGAACTCGGGAAACTTGCAGCGCAGCAGGGAGGCGTTTGCCTTCTCGATCAGATCGAGGACGGCCAGGGCGGCAAATCCCGCGACAAACCCGCCGGCATGCGCCGCCCAATCGATGCGCGAGGCGGTGAAGGCGATCACCACGTTCAGCCCGATGTTGATGACGAAGAAGTTCAGCGGCAGGTCGAGCTTGGCGAGCAGGCGCAGGCAGAGCAGCGCGCCGAGAATGCCCGAGATCGCGCCCGATGCGCCGACGCCGAGATAAGGGCCTGTATGGGTCAGGCTGCTGGCGATCGAGCCGGCGACGAGGGCGCCGAGATAGATCAGGACGAAATAGGCCGTGCCGACGCGCTTCTCGAGATGACCGCCCCACAAGCCGAGGCAGAGCATGTTGGAGGCGACATGAACAAGGTTGGCATGAAGGAAGCCGGACGCGACCAGGCGCCAATACTCGTGGCGTTCGATCGCCTGCGCATAGAGCGCGCCATTGCGGAACAGCAGCCCGCCCGGAATCTGCTGCGTGCCGGCCTGGTTCACGCACAAGCCGAAGATGACGATGTTGGCGGCGAGAAAGAAGTACGTCGCGGGGTGCGGGCTTTCGAAGAAGCCCCGATTGATCGAAACGCTCATCCGCGCCAATCCGGCTCCGCGCAACGCGCGGCATCCGCCGTTGCGCCTGCGTTCTAGCGCGCCGGGCCACACCTTGTAAGGTATCGCGCCGTCACGGCATCATTTCGGCATCGCGGTCTCGACCAGCCGCGCCCAGTACGACATCCCGACCGGGATCGCCTTGTCGTCGAAGTCGTAGGACGGGTGATGCAGGCCCGCGGTGTCGCCGTTGCCGATGAAGATGAAGGCGCCGGGCCGCGCTTCCAGCATGAAGGAGAAATCCTCGCCGCCCATCAGCGGCGGCGTGTTGGAATCGACGCGCCCGGTGCCGACGACCGCGCCGGCGACCGAGGCGGCGAACTCGGTCTGCGCCTCATGGTTCTTGGTCACCGGGTAGTGGCGGTTATAGGTGAGCGTCGCCTTCGCGCCGTAGGCCTTGCCGGTGTTCTCGACGATCTGGCGCAGGCGGTTCTCCAGCGTATCGCGCACCTCCGGCAGCAGGCTGCGCGCGGTGCCGCGCAGCGTCGCGGTCTGCGGGATCACGTTGTCGGCCGAGCCGGCGTGGAACTGGCAGATCGAGATCAGGCCGGACTTGATCGGGTCGACGCTGCGCGAGACGATCGACTGCGCCTGGTTGACGATCTGCGCGCCGATGACGACCGGGTCGATCCCCTGGTGCGGCTTGGCGGCGTGCGAGCCCAGCCCCTCGATCTCGATGATGATGCGGTCGGCCGCCGCCAGCAGCGGGCCCGGCCGGATCGCGAATTCGCCGACCGGAAGGCCCGGCATGTTGTGCATGCCGTAGACCTCCTGGATGCCGAAGCGCTCCATCATGCCGTCCTTGACCATCTCGCGGCCGCCGCCGCCGCCCTCCTCGGCCGGCTGGAAGATCACCACCGCGGTGCCGGAGAAGTCGCGCGTCTCGGCGAGATATTTCGCCGCACCGAGCAGCATCGCGGTGTGGCCGTCATGGCCGCAGGCGTGCATCTTGCCCGGGTTGGTCGAGCGGTACGGCAGGTTGGTCTCTTCCTCCATCGGCAGCGCGTCCATGTCGGCGCGCAGGCCGACCACCTTGTTGCCCTTGGCCCCCTTGCCGCGGATCACCCCGACCACGCCGGTCTTGCCGATTCCCGTCACGACCTCGTCGCAGCCGAATGCCTTGAGCTTCTCGGCGACGCTGCCCGCGGTGCGATGAACGTCGAACAGGATCTCCGGATGGGCATGGATGTCGCGGCGCCATGCGGCGACCTCGGCCTGCATGCCGGCGATACGATCGGGGATGGACATGGGAAGCTCCGTGGGCGCCGCGAGGTCAAAATGACGCGGCCGCAGATAGGGCGCTAACAACCCCATCTGCTTGTGGCGGTCAACATGGGCGCCGCTATGGCCGCGTGGCAGAAAGCCCCACTCTGGACCGGCGGGGTGCGGCACGGCTAATCTCCGCGCCAACCGCGTCTTTACGGCTGCGGAGCATCGGCGCTCTCTCGAATCATCAAGGGGACCCCATGAAGCTCAGGACCGTCGCGCTCGCCCTTGGACTGGCCGCTGGATTGGCCGTCACCGCAGTGCTGCCCTCGAGCGCAGCGACACTGCGCTTCGCCTTCCAGGGCGAGCTCAAATCGCTCGATTCCTATTCGCTCAACGAAAGCTTCACGCTCGGCATGCTCGGCAACGTCTACGAGGGGCTGACCAAGCGCGACAAGGACCTCAAGATCATTCCGGGGCTTGCCGAGCGCTGGGAACAGGTCGAGCCGACCCGCTGGCGCTTCCACCTGCGCAAGGGGGTCAAGTTCCACAACGGCGAGGACTTCACCGCCGACGACGTCGTGTTCTCGGCCGAGCGCAGCTTCGGTCCCAACTCCGACATCAAGACCCGCATCCAGCCGGTCGGCACCAAGGCGGTGAAGGTCGACGACTACACGGTCGATTTCGTGCTGCCGAGCCCGAATCCCATTCTGCATTACGAATGGGACACCTGGTACATCATGTCGAAGAAGTGGGCGGAGGCGAACAACACCGCCGCGGTGCAGCCCGTCTCCGGCCAGTCGATGAGCTACGCCGCGCTGCACACCAACGGCACCGGGCCGTTCGTCATTACCGAGCATCAGGCCGGCGTGCGGACCGTATTCAAGAAAAATCCGAACTGGTGGGGCAAGGTCGAGCACAATATCGACGAGGCGATCTTCACCACCATCGGCAACGACGCGACGCGGGTCGCGGCGCTGCTCTCGGGCGACGTCGACTGGATCGATCCGGTGCCGCTGCAGGACGTGCAGCGCATCAATGCGAGCGGCGTCGCCGAAGTGCTGCAGGGCCCGGAGCTGCGCACCATCTTCCTCGGCTTCGACCAGATGCGCCCGGAGCTGAAGAGCTCGAGCGTCAAGGGCAAGAACCCGTTCAAGGACGTGCGCGTGCGCCAGGCGTTCTATCTGGCGATCGACGAGAACGCGATCGCGCAGCGCGTCATGCGCAACGCGGCGGTGCCGTCGGCGCTGATGATCTCGCCGCTGCTGTTCGATCTTGCCAAGGACTTCAAGCGCCCGGCGCCGAATCCGGATCAGGCCAAGAAGCTGCTCGCCGAGGCCGGCTATCCGAACGGCTTCGAGGTCGAGATGGATTGCCCGAACGACCGCTACGTCAATGACGAGGCGATCTGCCAGGCGGTCACCGCGATGCTGTCGCGCATCGGGGTGAAGATCAACCTGAATGCCCAGCCGAAGAGCAAGTACTTCGCCAAGGTGCTGCAGGCCGGCGGCTACGACACCTCGTTCTATCTGCTCGGCTGGACGCCCGGCTCGTTCGACTCGTGGAACGTGCTCGCCAACATGTACCGCTGCCGCGACGAAAAGGGCGTCGGCGGCAACAACAATCTCGGCGGCTACTGCAATCCCAAGGTCGAGGAGCTGACCGGCAAAATCCTGGTCGAGGCCGACAAGGGCAAGCGCGACCAGATGATCAAGGAAGCCTACACGATCGGCCAGGAGCAGGACTGGGCCTATGTGCCGCTGCACCAGCAGGCGCTCGCCTGGGGCGTCTCGAAGAAGGTGAAGCTCGCGCAGCGCGCCGACAACCAGATCCTGCTCTACTGGTTCAGGAAAGACTGAGTTCACACTGAGCATGATCTTGTCCGAAAACCGGTACCCATCCCGGATCAAGTCCGGGACAGGCCTTTCGGGATCATGCTCTAACCACAACGCGGCCAAGCCGGCCGCCAAGAGGACCCGATGAAGCACCTCAAGACCGCATTGTTTGCCGCCGCGATCGCGCTGGCATCGTTCGCGCAGCCTGCCGCTGCGGCGACCTTCCGCCTCGCGTTCCAGGGCGACCTCAAGTCGCTCGATCCCTACTCGCTCAACGAGACCTTCACCCACGGCATGCTCGGCAACGTCTACGAAGGCCTGACCAAGCGCGACAAGGATCTCAAGATCATGCCGGGCCTCGCCGAGCGCTGGGAGGTGGTCGAGCCGACGCGCTGGCGCTTCCATCTG
>DATEKY010000319.1:0-3253 GCA_035277225.1 Xanthobacteraceae bacterium | reverse complement strand
GAAGCCGAGAGCTTCGATCACGTGCACGGCATCGTCGAAGCCACCAAGCGCGCGTTCCGCGTGCGCGACCGCTTCGTCACCGATCCCGCGCGCCTCAGCGGTCCGCCCGCGCGCTATCTGGAGAAAGCCTTCCTCGACAGTGAGGCCGCGAAGATCGATCGCCGCAAGGCGGCGAGGTGGCCGGCGCCTCCCGGCGATGGCGACACGATCTGGATGGGCGCGGCGGATTCCTCCGGCCTCGTCGTATCGTACATCCAGTCGCTCTATTGGGAGTTCGGCTCGGCCTGCGTGCTGCCGCGCACCGGCGTGCTGATGCAGAACCGCGGCGCGAGCTTCTCGCTCGAGCGCGATGCCGTGAACCCGCTGCAGCCCGGCCGCAAGCCGTTCCACACGCTCAATCCGGCACTCGCCGTGCTGCGCGACGGCCGCGTGATCGCCTATGGCGCGATGGGTGGCGACGGCCAGCCGCAATCGCAGGCCGCGCTGTTCACGCGCCACGTCCTGTATCGCGTGCCACTGGAACAGGCGGTCGACCGTCCGCGCTGGCTGCTCGGCCGCACCTGGGGTTCGGCGCACACCAATTTGCGGCTCGAGTCGCGCGTTGCCGAAGGCCTGGTCGACCGGCTGTTATCCGCCGGCCACGATGTCGAGGTATTGCCGGAGGCCTATTCCGACACCATGGGCCACGCCGGTGCCGTGGTGCTGCACCCGGACGGCACGCTGGAAGGCGTGCACGATCCGCGCGCCGACGGCGGTGCTGCTGGAATTTGATTTTTTCTGCGCATGGCCTTGTCCGAAAACCGGTACCCACTTTTCGGGGCCATGCGCCGCTACCACTTCGCGTAGTCGCGCCAGCTCGGCTCGCGGGCGCGCGAGGTCGCGAACAGGATGCCGAGCGCGAAGCCGATGCCGACGCCGAGCGCGACCATCGCCTTCGGATGCCGGCCGACCTGCTCGCTCACCATGTCGTCGAGGTCCGCGGCGCCTTCCTGCACCCGCGCGACCGCATCGCCCGCGTATTCCGACGCGCTGCCGTAGGCGTCGGACGCGGCGGTTTTCGCCTGCTCGTACATGCCTGCGGCCTGCTGGCCGGTCTTTTCCGCGGCTTTCTCCATCGCCTCGCCGCCCTGCTTGAATGTCTCGAAACTCGAATTGGCCATAAGTCCCTCCGGGAGCCTGTTCCCGGGGCAAACTCGGCAAGACCGAAAGGGTTGCATGGCCGGGCCCGTCGAGCGGTGCGACTCACGAGGTTGTGGCCTCCTTTCCGCCCCAGTCGGTGCTATGGTCGCGCCTTCACGGCAGGGCCCCCATGATCCGACTCCTGAGCTTCGTCATTGGCGCGCTGGCGCTGCTTGCCGCCGGGCAGGCGCAGGCGCATCCGCATGTCTGGGTCACGATCAAGAGCGAGGTCGTCTACGGCGCCGACGGCGCTGCGACCGGCGTGCGCCATGCCTGGACCTTCGACGACATGTTCTCGACCTTCGCGACGCAGGGCCTCGCCGCGAAGGAAAAGGGCAAGTTCACCCGCGAGGAACTGGCGCCGCTCGCCGAGGTGAACGTCTCCTCGCTGAAGGATTTCGACTATTTCACCGTCGCGCGCGCGAACGGCAAGAAGGCCGATCTGAAGGCGCCGGTCGACTACTATCTCGAGTTCACCGACGGACTGCTCACGCTGCACTTCACCCTGCCGCTCGCGGCGCCGGCGAAAGCGCAGAGCCTCGATTTCGAGGTGGCCGATCCGACCTATTTCGTCGACTTCTCGTTTGCCGAGAAGGAGCCGGTGCGCCTCACCGGCGCGCCGCAGGCGTGCAAGATCGCCGCGCTGCGGCCGGGTGAGGGCGGCTCGCAGGCGAAGCCGCAGGGCCAGCAAGGCGAGGCGTTCTTCAACAACCTCGGTGCGTCGAGCACCTACGGCTCGCAGTTCGCCAACAAGATAACGGTGAGATGCCCGTGACAACCTTGGCCGGGGGGCGCAAGGCAACACATCTCTTTCTGCTTCTCGCGCTGGCCGCCGGCGTGCTTGTCGCGCTCGGCCTTGCGGATGCGTTTGCGCAAAATCCGTTCGGCGCACCGCGGGCGCCGGCGGCACCTCCGCCGCCCGACGGCATCGGCGGCTGGATCATGCAGAAGCAGGCCGAGTTCTACCGCATGCTCAACGGCACGATCCGCAGCGCCAGGACCGACGGCAGCGCGGTCTGGCTGCTGATGGGGATCTCGTTCGCCTACGGGGTGTTTCATGCCGCCGGCCCCGGCCACGGCAAGGCGGTGATCTCGTCTTACCTGGTCGCGAACGAGGAGACCTGGAAGCGCGGCATCACGCTGTCGTTCCTCTCCGCCATGCTGCAGGCGCTGGTGGCGGTCGCCGTGGTGGGGATCGCGGCGGCGCTGCTCGGCGCAACCGCGGGCACGATGACCCGAGCGGTGTGGTGGATCGAGATAGCGAGCTACGCGCTGATCGCCGCGATCGGCGCGCGGCTGTTGTGGGTGAAGGGCAGGGGCTTCTTGCGCGAATGGGCCGCGCTGCGCGCGCCGAAAAGCGTCGGCGCCGCTGCGACGCATGCGCACGATCATCATCATCACGGGCACCATCATCGCCACGATCATCATGGCCACGACCACGCGCATCACGATCACGGCCACGCGCACGATCACCATGATCACGACGACCATTCCGGCCACTCGCACGGTCCGACGCCGGACCAGCTTGCCGGTCCCGGCGGCTGGAAGCGCGGGCTGACCGCCATTGTCGCGGTGGGATTGCGGCCGTGCTCCGGTGCGATCCTGGTGCTGGTCTTTGCGCTCGCGCAGGGGATCTTCTGGGCCGGCATCGCGGCGACCTTCGTGATGGGGCTCGGCACCGCGATCACGGTTGCGGCGATCGCGACGCTGACCGTCACCGCCACGGGATTGGCCGCACGCCTCGCTGCGACGCGCACCGGCTACGGCGCGCTCGCGCTCCGCGGCATCGAGGTCGCGGCGTCGATCGTGGTACTGCTGTTCGGCGTCGCGCTGCTCGCCGGCTACATGGCGAGCGAGCGGCTGATCGGCGTGTGACTACTCGGCGGGCTGCAGCCGCACCACGCCTTGGCGCCTCCAGCGCCGCAGCGCGAAGCCGAGCACCGCGAGCGCGGCGAACTGACACGCAGCAGCCGTCCAGGCCAGATTGACGACCGGACCATGCGCGACCACCAGCGCACCGAACGCCGCACCCGCTGCCGTGCCGAAATAGAGCGCCGACTGGTTGAGCGAGAGC
>DATEKY010000318.1:0-18836 GCA_035277225.1 Xanthobacteraceae bacterium | reverse complement strand
GCCTCCCGGCCGCGCGCGCGTCTGGCCGCCCATCGTGGCGCCGCGCCAGCGTTCGATGACCGACAGCAGGAAGCCGACATCGACGCCCTTGGCCGAATCCATGTTGGCGCGCGTGACCGCCTGCGAATGCGGAATGTGCTGCGGCTCAAGCTGCTTGAAGCGCAGCCGGGTCGGAAGCGCGACGCCTTCGCCGAACGCGAACACTTCGCGCGTGCCGAGCGAGGGCACGAAGCCGATCAGCGAGCCGGCGGCGTCCGACACCGCGGAGCGCACGATCGCCTGGTCGCGGTCGTTCGCCATGCGCATCGCGAACAAGGTCGAGCATTGCGAGATGATGGTGGCGTCGAGCTCGGCCGGACGCTGGGTGATCAGGCCGAGGAACACGCCGTATTTGCGGCCTTCCTTGGCGATGCGCGCGACCGCCTTGCGGGTCGGCCCGAAGCCAATCGAGCGGTCGGCCGGCGCGTATCGATGCGACTCCTCGCACACGACCAGCAAGGGGAACGCGCCATCGCTCCACAGTCCGAATTCGAACGCCATGCGCAGCAGCACCGACACGACCGAGTCCACCACCTCGGCCGGGAAGCCGGCGAGCTGCATGATGGTCATCGGCACGCCGTTCGGCGGCAGGCGGAACAGCGTGGAGACCGTCTCCACCATCGTGTCGCCGCCGACATTGGCGTTGTCGAACATGAAGCCGTAGCGCGGATCGTTGCGCGCAGTCTCGATGCGCGTGATCAGGCGATGATAGCGCGCCCAGGCGGAGCGATTCTCCAGCTTGCCCATGCGCTCGTCGATCAGGCGGATCAGGTCTTCGAGCCGGTACGGCACCGGCGTGTCGATCGTGACGCCGGAGGATTTCGGGTCGGAGCGCAACAGGCGGCGCGCGCCGGGCGCGTTGGTCGGCTGGAACAGCGTCTTCGCGATCGGCACCAGCTCGGAGAGGATTTCGACTTCCTCCTCGACACCGGGACGGCCGCGGAAGAAGACGTCGACGATTTCCTCGAAATTGAACAGCCAGAACGGCAGCTTGAGGTTCTTCGGCGAGAGCGTCTGCGCGCGGTCGTCGAAGCAATGGCCGTATTCGTTGTGCGGGTCGATCAGGAACACCCGCAGGTCCGGCCGGGCGTCGAGGACCTGCCGCAGCAGCAGCGCGACACCGCTCGACTTGCCGACACCGGTGGTGCCGAACACCGCGAAGTGCTTGCGCACCATGTCGTCGACATTGACGTAGGCGGCGATCGAAGTGTCCTGCTGCAGCGCGCCGATGTCGATCGTGCCGGGGCCGGACATGTCGAAGATCAGTCTCAGCTCGCGCTGCGTGACGATTTCCACCGCGTCGCCGATCATCGGATATTCGGTGACGCCGCGCTGGAAGAACTCGCCGCGTTCGCCGCGCTTGATCTCGCCGAGCATGTCGACGGCCGCGACTGCGAGCTCGCCCTCGCGCGACTGCGCCTGCGCGCCGATCTTGGTGATGACGCCGATCACCACCGCATTGCCGGCGTCGATGCCGAGAAACTTGCCGACGGTCGCGCGCAGGTCCTGCGCGCCGACCGCAAGGCGCACCTGCGCCTGGCTGCCGGTGACCGAAAGCACGCGCCCGAGCGCGGCGCCCTGGGAGATATGATCCACGCACGACTCCACGGCGTTGTCCCGCGTTCCGCTTTGCGGGGCTTCACCCGGGAGCTAGCATCCGTCCGCCGACCAACCGGTTAATCCGGCCCGCGGCAGTTTCGCTAAGTTGCGATCAGATGGGCAGAAATGCGCGTTTCATGCCCGCGTGGTTAAAGAACTGCAGTCAGGCGCGAAGTTCCGCGGCAAGGATTGATTCACCTTGACGCGGCGCGGTCAGCGCCAGGCGCGCTGCCGATCGTCGCGAACCACCATCACGTCATCTCGCAGCGCGACCGGCGTCGCCCGGGCGCCCCACGGCGCGGTATCCGCCACGATCTCACGCGGCGCGCGCCGCGCGACCATTCCGCGCCCGTGATAGCCGCTGGCGTAAAGCGCGACCGCGCGGCTCTGGTTGCCGCCGGCCGCCTGATAGGCGCCGGCGAGGTAGCGGACCGCGTAGGTCAGGTTGGTCTCGGCATCGAGCAGGCCCGCCGCCGACCCGGTGTAGCCGACACCGCGCGCGGTCGCGTGCTTGATCTGCATCAGGCCGAGGTTGCTGCCGTTGCGGGCGCGCGGATTGTAGCGGCTCTCGCGGATCACCACGCGATGCACCAACTCGACCGGCAGGCCGTTCGCGGCGGCATGGCGCGCGATTGCGGCGTCGAGCGCGGTGTTGCGCTCGCCGGCCGCGCGCGCAATCGGGCGCACCCGCGGTGCATCGGCAAAGCCGCCGGCCACCACATGCGACTGCATCGGGAAGGACGGCTGCATGGCGGGCGAATCGACCGCGTCGGTGCGCGCGAAGGATTGCGGCATGGAATAGCCGGAGATGATCGGCGCGTCGCGGCGCACGCGGACGAGGTGCGCGGCACGATGATGCGGCCGCGCGTGCGCGACGTGGTGGCGGGAGTGCTTCGAGACGTGATGCGACGGCTTGTGAAAATCGCGCGCGAAAGCCGGTTGCGCGAGGGCGATCATTCCAATGGCGAGTACGCAAGCACGCATGAAGCGCTCCGATTTTTTGTTGAGCCCTCCAGTCCCGCCGTGCTTCTGCGGGGTGAATCCGGCGCGAACGTGCACACAACGCGGTCATATCGTGATGCGGGGAACCGGGCGTGCGCCGGACGGCTGCAAGTTGATGCAGGTTAAACGTTACGCCGTGTGCCCGGGATCGATCGGCCTCGGGTTCTGCAATCTGTCGTCGTCCAGCACCTGAGACTTCGCCTTGCCGGGAGTCCCTTGCTCGCCCTGGCGCTCGCGCGCGATGTCGTCCTCGGTGGGACGGCCCTCGTCTCGGCCGGAGCGGATCTTGGCTTTGGTGAGGGGATCGGTCATCGCGGCACCTCAATTCATTGATGGAGCATGTTCTTTTCCGAAAACCGGTACCCACTTTTCGGGATCATGCTTGCCAATGAAACGCGTGGCGCGAGACGCAAGTTCCGCGCTACGCTGACGTTATGGAAAAGCGCAAATTCGGCCGCACCGGCCTCGACATTTCGGTGCTCACCTTCGGATGCGGCGCGGTCGGCGGGCTGATGACCAAAGGCGCGCCGGCCGATCAGGAGCGCGCCGTCGCGCGCGCGATCGAGGCCGGGGTCAATCATTTCGACACCGCGGCATCCTATGGCGACGGCGCTTCGGAGCAGAATGTCGGCCGCGTGTTCGCGAGCCTCAGGCCGGACGTCTTCCTGTCGACCAAGGTGCGCGTGCCGGCGCAGCGCCCCGACATCGCCGGCGCGATCGCGGCTTCGCTCGAAGCGAGCCTGAAGCGGCTGAAGCGCGACTATGTCGACGTGTTTCAACTGCACAACACGATCGGCGCCCGGGCCGACGGCATGACCATGAGCGTCGATGAAGTGCTGAGCGACGTCGTTCCCGCGCTCAACCTCGCGCGCGCGCAGGGCAAGACCCGCTTCATCGGCTTCACGGCGATCGGCGAGACCGACGCGCTGCTCGCGCTGATCGCATCCGGCGCGTTCGACAGCGCGCAGGTGCCGTACAACGCGCTGAACCCGAGCGCCGGCGAGACGATCGCTGCGGCCTACCCGGCGCAGGACTATGGCCGCATTCTGGATCGCGCGGCGGAGAAGGGCGTCGGCACCATCGGCATCCGCGCGCTTGCCGGCGGCGCGCTGTCGGGCAGCGTTGCGCGCAATCCGCTCGGCCTGCAGGAGGTGGAGCCGATCGGCTCGGGCGCGAACTACGCGAAGGACGCGGCGCGCGCCCAGCGGCTGGAGCCGTTGGTGCGCGAGGGCCATGCATCGAGCCTGACCGAGATGGCGATGCGCTTCGTCATCAGCAATCCGAAACTCTCGACCGCCGAGATCGGGCTTGCCGACATCGGCGAACTGGAAGCGGCGCTCGGCGCGGTCAGGAAAGGTCCGCTGGCGAGCACGGCGCTGACGCGGCTCAAGCAGCTGCAGGCTGGATTCCTCGGCGAGGCGCGATAAGTTGCCGCGGAGATGAGATAAAGGGAGAGAACGCAGATGGCGAAGGCGTATTGGGTCGCGACCTACCGATCGATTTCAGATCCCGACAAGCTTGCGGCCTACGCGAAGCTCGCGGGGCCGGCGATCCAGGGGGCGGGCGGCAAGTTTCTGGCGCGCGGCAATCCGGCCAAGACCTACGAGGCGGGGCTGAACCAGCGCTGCGTCGTGATCGAATTCGACAGCGTCGCGGCCGCAGCCGCAGCGCACGACTCGGCAGGCTACAAGGCGGCGCTCGACGCGCTCGGCAACGGCGCGGAGCGCGATATCCGCATCATGGAAGGCGTTTGACCTGGATCAACAACGGATGCCGCGCCGCGTCCTAAATCGGCTGTGCAACATGGAGCACAGCCGATGGTCGAGTATCCGCTTGTCCTTGCCGCCATTCTCGTCGCCTTCGTGGTGTTCGGCGTGACGCTGGCCTACGTCGGCCGCATCGCGGCGCGGCGGCCCGACAGCGCTCCCGCCGAATAGCGGCGTTTTCTCGGGGCGTGATCTTTTCCGTTTGCGCCGGTGCAAAGCCGGAATGCAGATTCGGGCGCCTTCTGCCGGGCGCTCGCGAGCACTATCTTTCGTCCGAACGGCCAGAGGGGCGAAAACATGCCAGGCATTCACCACGTCACCGCGATCTCGGGCGCTCCGGAGCGCAATCTCGACTTCTACAGCCGCGTGCTCGGACTGCGGCTGGTGAAGAAAACCGTCAATTTCGACGATCCCGGCACCTATCACCTCTATTATGGCGACGAGCAGGGCACGCCCGGCACGATTCTCACCTTCTTCCCGTGGGCGCATGCCGCCCAGGGTCGGCTCGGCGCGGGCGAGACGCAGGAGACCGCGTTCCGCGTGCCGGCGGCCGCGCTCGGATACTGGATGCATCGCTTCATCGAGAAGGGCGTCACGCATGGCGCGCTGGAGAAGCGCTTCGGCGACACGGTGCTGCCGTTCAGCGACCCCGACGGCATGCACTTTGCGCTGGTCGGTGCTGCGGGCGCCGAGAACGACCCGGGCTGGCGCGGCGGCGGTATCCCGGCCGAGCATGCGATCCGCGGCTTTCATGGCGTGACACTGCTGCTCGGCAAGGCGGCGCCGACCGCGACGGTGCTGACCGACGTGCTCGGGTTTCGGGCCGGCGGCGTGGAGGGCGTGCTCGCGCGCTACCTCACCGACGAGGCGTTTGGCGGGCATGTCGACCTGCGCGAGGTGGGCGAGTTTCCGCGCGGCAAGCTCGGGCGCGGCTCGGTGCATCACATCGCATTCCGCGCGCCGAGCGACGCGGTGCAGGCCGCGATGGCCGAAAAGGCGGTCGCGCTCGGCCTGCATGTGACCGAGCAGAAGGACCGCAACTACTTCCGCTCGGTCTATTTCCGCGAGCCGGGCGGTGTGCTGTTCGAGATCGCGACCGACGATCCGGGCTTTGTGGTCGACGAGCCGGCGGAGAGCCTCGGGCGCGCGCTCAAGCTGCCGCGCTTCCTCGAGCCGCGTCGCGCCGAACTCGAGGCGAAGCTGCCGCCGCTCGACGTCGAGGCGGCGTGATGGCGAGCGTGCTTGCCGGCGGCGCGCCGCTCAAGACGGCACGCGCCGCCGCGATCCTGGTTCATGGCCGCGGCGCGAGCGCGCAGGTCATCCTGTCGCTCGGCGAAGAGTTCGGCCAGGACGACATCGCGTATCTGGCGCCGCAGGCGGCGAGCGGCAGCTGGTATCCGTATTCGTTCCTCGCGCCGCTTGCACAGAACGAGCCGCATCTCGGCAACGCGCTCGGCGTCATCGGCGCGACGCTCGACCACCTCACGCGCGAGGGTTTCGGGCCGGAGCGCGTCGCGCTGATCGGCTTCTCGCAAGGGGGGTGCCTTGCGCTCGAATACGCCGCGCGCAATGCGAAACGCTACGGCGCGGTCGCGGGGTTGAGCGCCGGGCTGATCGGCCCGCCGGGAACCCCGCGCGCCTACCCGGGCTCGCTCTCCGGCACGCCGGTGTTTCTCGGCTGCAGCGACGTCGACGGGCACGTTCCGCTCGCGCGGGTGCACGAATCGCGCGACGTCTTCGGCGACCTCGGCGCGGCGGTCACCGAGCGCATCTATCCGGGCATGGGCCACACGGTGAATGCGGACGAAATCGCGCATGTCCGCAAGCTGCTGGCGGGCATCGCAGCGATCCCTTAAACAAGCCTCCCGACAACCCGTGGAGGCGCGCCTTGCTGAAGAAGCCGAACGTTCCGGTCATCGCGATCGAGGAGCACTATTCCGACCCCGAGCTGATTGCGCTGTTCACCGGGCGCGACGCGGCCGCGCCGCCGCATGTGCTGAAGGCGCTGGAGGATACCGGCGAGGCGCGGCTGAAGGACATGGACGCCTGTGGCATCGACGTGCAGGTGCTCTCGCACACGGCGCCATCGCTGCAGAAGGTCTCCGACGGCGCGGTCGAGCTGGCGCGCCGGGTGAACGACCGTCTCGCCGCCATCGTCAAGCGCGAGCCGAAGCGCTATGCCGGCTTCGCCGCACTGCCGACCTCCGATCCGGCGGCGGCGGCGGACGAGCTCGCGCGCTGCGTGGAGACGCTCGGCTTCAAGGGCGCGATGATCCACGGCCTTGCGCACGGACATTTCATCGACGATCAGCGCTATTGGCCGATCTTCGCGCGCGCCGCGGCGCTCGACGTGCCGATCTATCTGCATCCCTCGATGCCGCACGAGGCGGTGATCGATGCCTACTACAAGGAATACGCCAAGGATTATCCGGTGCTGCTGCGCGCCGCCTGGGGCTTCACGGTCGAGACCGCGACGCTCGGCGTACGCCTGGTGCTGTCCGGCCTGTTCGAGAGACATGCGACCAAGTTCATTCTCGGCCATCTCGGTGAGGGGCTGCCGTTCCTGCTCTGGCGCATCAACAACGGTCTCGCGCGGCCGGGACAGAAGCCGGTCCAGTTCCGCGACATTTTCAGCGCGCATTTCTCGGTGACGACGAGCGGCTTCTTCTCCGATCCGGCACTGCTGTTGTGCGTGCAGGAGCTCGGCATCGACCGGATCCTGTTCGCAGTCGACTATCCGTTCGAGGCGAATGCGCCGGCGCCGGCGTGGCTCGCGCGCGTGCCGCTGTGCGACGAGGACAAGGCGAAGATCGCGAGCGGCAATGCCAAGCGTCTGCTGAAGATGTAGCGCGGACGAGTAAAATTGTTCGCGAATTTTCGGCGGCGCAATAGCCGCGTTTCAACGACTGCCGGGTTACCACAGGCGTGGTGGAACGCGTTAGGGGGCGGCTTCGTTGTTAAGCGGCATGCTGAAATCCAAACCAAAAATGGCGGCCGAGAACCGGCGGCGCAGCGAGCGCCTCGCGATGCGCGGGCTCGCCAAGATACAGACCGCGACCAGCTCGCTGCCGCGCGACTGCTGGATTTCCGATATTTCCGACGGCGGCGTGCGGCTGCACTCCGAGGTCGAGGTGCCGGACGAGTTCATCCTGATGCTGCCCGCCGGGCGCCGCGACTGCCGCGTGGTGTGGCGGCTGGGTCACGAGGTCGGCGCGGAATTCATTGACGCCGCTGTGCCGGGTTTCGCGCGCCGGGTGACCGGCGGCCAATAGTTCGGCCTATTGCTTGCCGAACGTGCTGCCGAATCCGGAATTTCCAAACCCCGGGCTTGCGACGCCAAAACCGACCGGGCCCTGACTGCCAAAGCTGTTGTTGAACGGCGAGGTCGCGGCCTGTTTCGCGTTCGCGCGCGCCTGCGCGGCGCGCCGTGCCGCAGCGGCCTTGCGCTGACGCGCGAGGCGCATCTGGCGCGCGCGCTTTGCGGCGGCAAGCTTTCTGGCGCGCTCTTGCTTGGCGGCGGCGCGATCGGCCTCGCTTCGCTCCGGCGCAGGCTCGGCGAGCGGCCCGCCGACCGGCGCCTCGGTCACCGGCGCGATCGCTTCCTCGTGCGGCGCCGCGATCGCGACCGGCTCTGCTTCCGGCTGCGGCTCGGGCTCCGTCACCGGCAAGAGCGCAATGGACGAGACCTCGGCGCCGACCGGCACACTTCGTATTTCGACGGCGGGGAGAGGAGGGGGCGGCGCGATATGCGGCCCCGGCGTCTCGATCACGACGATGCGCTGCCCAGTTTGCGGCGGCACCGCCTGCCCGCGCTGCGCGAGATCGGACTGCACAGAAGCGAAGCGGCCTTCCTGAGCGACGCGAAACGCCGCGACCGCGGCGAACGCGACCATCAGCAGCGCGATCGCTGCAGCGAAGGCGGCGAAGGCCGCGCGAATATCGGGCAACATCCTACCGCCCTCGCGACGCCCGCCCGTCGGATTCCGAGGCGGTTAGGACCATCGCGCGCGCCGTTACCCCGGCGTCGTGCCTGACGACGATCCATCATGAACGAGCGGTGAATATCTGAGTCGCCGGGCCGAAGGGAATCCCCCGCGCGGCCGCCGCTCACCAGAACGTGAGCACCTTGCCGATGTCGTAGATCGCAGCTCCGGCCGCGAGCGCCACGAAGGCCGCGATCACCAGGCCGACGACGATCCCGAGCGTTGCGCGCTGCGCAACCTCGACATCATGATGGAGCCGATTGGTGACCATGGTGGTGTCCTGTCCCGGACGGCAGTCGCCCCTGCCTCTACCGTAGATAGGCCTGTTCGGGTGCGTCCGGTATAGGCGGGCTCACGTCCTGCCGCCGGTCAGGCATGCGTCCGGCGCGGCTCTTGGCCGTCGTTTTGCGGCCGAAAACGCCGGCGGAAACCGCTTTCCCCTCTTCGGCCCGATGCGCTAGTGCTGGGACGCGCCCGCGCGCCGGGCCCGTAGCTCAATGGTTAGAGCCGGCCGCTCATAACGGTCTGGTTGGAGGTTCGAGTCCTCCCGGGCCCACCACGCGCTGGTTCGGCGGCGTTCGCGGCAAGCCGTTTATGATTAGAGAAATCGCTGGCGCGTGACACTCGGCATTATAGAGGAATATCGTTCCTGGAAGCTCGCGGCCTAAAGCGGCGGGGCCGGTAAGCGGCCCAGCACGGATTCGCACCATGCAGCCGTGCGGATCGCATCGGCGTCGCGGCCGTGAGGCGCCGCAATCTGGATCGCGAGCGGCAACTTCGTGTCCGTCATTCCCGACGGCACGCTGAAGGCTGGCAAGCCGAGCATTGACCAGGCCGAGAGGAACGCGAAGTCGCCGGTGGTCCCTTCACTCACCAATGGCGGCAAGTCAGGCGAAACCGGCGACAGCAAGCAGTCGACTTGGTCGAACAAGGCATTGACGGCAGCGCGGATGCGACGGCGCAGGCGCTCGGCCTTGACGTACGCCCACGCCGGCATCGTGTGTGCGACTTCAATCATCGCACGCATGCGCGGAAGGTAGTGCTCCCTCTCGCGCGCGAACAGATCGCGGTGCAGCTCGAGCGCTTCGACCTGCAGGAGTGTCCATTGCGCCGCCTTGATCAGCTCCAGATCGATACCGATCGTCACTTCCTTTACCTCGGCACCCGCGCCGGCCAGCGTCTTGGCGGTACGCTCCAGGCTGCCGCGAACCTCGGGCCCGGCGAGCGCAACCCACTCGGCGAGCAAGCCAAAGCGCGGCTTCTGCGGGCTTTGCGCGGCCTTCTGGAAGCCGCCGTCTTTAGGCATCATCGAGTCGAGGATGAGGCTGACGTCCTCAACGGACCGCGCCAGAATGCCCGGATGATCCATCGACCACGCAAGCGGCTCGATGCCTCTGCGGCTCAGGAGGCCGTAGCTCGGCTTGAAGCCGACGATCCCGTTGTAGGCCGCCGGTCGCAGGTTGGAGCCAGTGGTCTGCGTCCCGAGGGCGCCGGTGACCTGCTGCGCCGCAACGGAGGCGCCGGAGCCGCTGCTTGATCCTGACGCTGTGCGGTTCTGATCCCACGGATTTCGTGTGAGCGGCGGATCTGAGAACGCGAACTGCGTCGTCACGGTCTTGCCCAGCGGTATCATGCCTTGCACCCGCAGGTTCGCAACGACGTCCGCATCCTTCTTCGGCAACCTGCCCTGCCACGGCTTGAACCCGGCGGCGTTCGGCATGCCTTCCACGTCGTAGAGATCCTTGAAACCCATCGGGATGCCGGCAAGACGACCGTCGAAAGCGCGTTGGTCCTGGATCTGCTTTGCGCGTGCGCGTGCGCCGGCGGCGTCGACATGAACCCAGGCCTTGATGCGCGGCTCGGTTGCGTCGACGCGCTCGAGCATCGAGTCGACGAGCTCAAGCGGCGACAGCGATCCCGCTCGGATTTCCTTCACCGCCTCGGTAATCAGCAGCTCATACGGCTTCGCCATGGTCAGCGTCCTGCGAGCGAGTCGAAGTCGTCGGCACTGCCGAGTTCGATCGCCTCGATGCGGGCGAGTGCGGCGGCGGTCGCGGCGATCGGCGCAGCGAGTTCTTTCGCCCTCGCTTGCCCCCAAAGCTCGCGGCACACGACGTCCATCTGCTTGCGGATATCCTGTTCAGGCACTCGTTCTCTCCTGGTCGTAAAGATGACACGCCACGGTGTGGCCGGGCACGGGCTGACGCGGCGCCGGAACCTCGTGTGCGCAGCGATCGAATGCCTTCGGGCAGCGAGTCCGAAAGCGGCAGCCGGAGGGAGGATTGACGGCCGACGGTACCTCGCCTTCGAGGCGGATGCGCTTGCGTGCAAGCCCCGGCTTAAGCGGCAGCGATGCCGACAGCAGCGCCTCAGTATAGGGGTGCAGCGGCGAGTCGAAGACACGCGCCGAGGGGCCTTCTTCCACGATGATGCCAAGATACATCACGGCAACGCGGCGGCTCAGGAACCGCACCGTCGCGAGATCGTGCGCGATCATCAGGTACGATGTGCCGAGTTCGTTCTGGATGTCGCGCAACAGGTTTATGATCTGCGCGCGGATCGATACATCGAGTGCGGACACCGGCTCGTCCAGCACAATGAGGCTCGGCCGCACCGCGAGTGCGCGTGCGATCGCGATGCGCTGGCGCTGTCCGCCGCTGAATTCGTGCGGAAAATTTCGGCTGACCCTTGGGTCGAGCCCAACGAATTCCAGCAACTCCTTGACGCGCGTCTCCACTTCGGTGCGTGAGGGCTTCCTGCCACCACCGGGCCTGCCGGCCGCGACCAGCGGCTCGCCGACGATCTGCACGACACGCCGGCGCGGATTGAGCGAACTCCAGGGATCCTGGAAAACCGCCTCGACTCCACCCGAGAAAACAACGTCACCCGATGTCGGTTTCTCGAGGCCGAGGATTATCTTGCCCAGCGTAGTCTTGCCGCAGCCGGATTCTCCGACGAGGCTGACGGTCTCGCCACGATCCACATGAAGCGTGACGCCATCGACGGCGCGCACCCACGCCCGCGGTCGGCCGAACGCCCGGGCGATTGGGAAGTGTTTGCGCACATCGCGGACATCGAGAAGTAAGGCGCTCATGCGACGAGCTTCCAGCAGGCCGCGCCTTGCCCGTCTTCAAGTTCCACGAAGGGCGGATAGGTTTCGGTGCAGCGCGCCTCGACCTTCCGGCAGCGCGGCGCGAATGGGCATCCCTCCGGGCGCTCGAAGATCGACGGCGGCTGGCCGGGAATCGCCGGCAGCCGCTCGACCGGCTGCGTCGGATCGGGAAGCGACTCGAGCAGCGCCTGTGTGTAAGGGTGGGCAGGAGCGGCGAACAACTTGCGCGTCGGCGCGCGCTCCACGATGCGGCCCGCATACATCACGGCGACGTCATCGCACACGTTCGCCACGATGCCGAAGTCGTGCGTGATGAACAGAATCGCCAGACCACGCTCCTGCTGCACATCACGCAAGAGATCGAGATAAGTCGCCTGCACGGTCACGTCGAGCGCGGTGGTCGGCTCGTCGGCGATCAGAATTTCTGGATTGCACGAGATACCCATCGCACTGACCACGCGCTGGCGCGTACCGCCGCTGAGTTGATGCGGGTGGGCATCAATGCGCTCCTCCGGCGAGGGAATGCTCATTACGCGCAGCAGAGCGAGCACACGCTCGCGCGCGGCCGCCCGGGTCATGCCGAGATGGATGCGCATGCCCTCGGCGACCTGTTCGCCGATCGTGTAGACCGGGTTGAGCGACGACAGCGGATCCTGTGGCACATAGGCGATGTGGCGCCCACGATAGGCGCGCATTTCCTTGTCGGTCTTGGTGATGAGATCGACGCCGAGGAAGGTCACCGCTCCGCCAACGATGCGCGCCGCGGGCCGCGGTTGGAGCTGCAGGATCGACGAAGCCGTCACGCTCTTGCCGCTGCCCGATTCGCCGACGAGGCCGAGCGTCCGTCCGGCATGCAGGTTGAAGCTCACGCCATCGACGGCCTTTCCGACACCGCGGCGGGTGAAGAAGTACGTCCGGAGATCCTTCACCTCCAAAACGACGGCTGGCGAGGGGGCGTTCATACTTGCCGCAGTTTCGGATCGAAGGTGTCGCGCAACCAGTCCCCAAGCAGGTTGAACGCGAGCACGGCGATCAGGATCGCAAGCCCGGGCATAGTCGGAACCCACCAGGCCTGGACCACGTAGTTACGCCCTTCGGCGACCATGGCACCCCATGCGGGTGCGGGTGGCGGGATGCCGGCGCCAAGGAAGCTAAGGGACGCTTCTGTCAGGATGGTGAAGCCGATCTGAAGCGAAGCCAGCACCACGACGGTGTTCAACACGTTCGGCAGCAAGTGCCAGCGAATGATCTGGCCGCTGCTCGCGCCCGAAACGCGGGCGAGCGCCACATAGTCGCGTTCGCGCAAGCTGAGCACTTCGGCACGCACGACACGGGCAAAGCGAGACCACAGGATCAGCGCGACCGAGATGACAATGTTCTCCGAACGAGGCCCGCTCACTACCGCAAGCAGCACCGCGAACAGGATGATTGGAAAGCCGATCGCAACGTCCGCAAGCCGCATGATGACCTTGTCGACCACGCCGCCGAAGTATCCCGCGATGAGTCCCAGTGCGGTCCCGACGACCGCCCCGACGATCAGCGCCGCCATCGACACCGCGAGCGTGATCTGTGTGCCGACGATAAGACGGCTCAGGATGTCCCGGCCCACCGGATCAGTCCCGAGCGGATAGGTCCACGAGCCGCCGGCCGCCCAAACCGGAGGCCGCAGGCGCGCGGAAAGCGAAGCAGCGTTCGGATCATAGGGAGCAATCCATTGCCCGAACAAACCAACACTGACCAGCAGCACGACAACGCCGATCGCGAATGTCGATGCCCAGTTAACGCGTCCGAGGCGCGATAGGGCCTTCATTGTCGCCGGATCCGGGGATCGAGGAACGAATACGCGATATCGACGAACAGGTTCACGACGATCGTCACCGAGGCGGCGAACAGGACCATGCCCTGCGCCAGCGGAAAATCGCGAAAAACGATCGCGTCGAACATCATGCGTCCGATGCCTGGCCAGTTGAAGACGACCTCAACGACCGCGTTCAGGGTCACGAGGATCGAGAAGTAGATGCCGATGTATGTTACCACCGAGAGCATCGCGTTGCGCAGTGCATGGCGCATCACCACGTCACGCTCGGCGACGCCCTTGGCGCGCGCGAGCTTCACGAACTCGCTGTCGAGCACTTCCAGCATGCTGGTGCGCACCAGCCGCACCACGCCGCCTAGCCCGAACAGGCCGAGCGTCAGTGCCGGCAACACGATGCTGCGCCAATCCTCGAATTCGCCCGCCGGAAGAATATTGAGCCTGACAGCAAACAGGTCGATCAGTAGGATGCCGAGCCAGAAGGACGGCGCCGCCTGACACACGACAGTGGCGGCGGTGATTGCAGTATCCCAGATACGCCCCCGCGTCACCGCGGCGAGCACGCCGAGCGGCACCCCGCCGACGAATGCGATCAGCGTCGCGACCAGCGCCAGATATGCAGAGGCGGGAGCCCGGTCGAGGATGAGCGCGCTGACCGAGTCGCCGGACCGTGCTGAGCGGCCCAGATCGCCCTGCACGATGCGGACGAGGTAGATGCCGTACTGGACCGCGAGTGGCTTATCGAGCCCGAGTTCCTTCTCAAGCCGCGCGTAGTCTTCCTGGGTGGCATTCTGGCCGAGCAGGAGGTCGAGCGGGCTGCCGGTCGCCCGCGTGAGCAGGAAAACCGCCATCGAAAGCAACAACAGTGCGAGCGCTGCCTGCAACAGCCGGTCAGCGATCAGCCCGATCACGAAGGCGCCTTACTGTGTGTAGACTTGCTGCAGGTTGATCCCGAGATAGCCGGTACCGACCGAATAGTCCGGGCGGACCTTCTTGTTGCCAGCCATGACGGTGCCGGCTTCGAGCAGCGGCAGGACGTAGCGGTTGTCGTGCAGCGTTTTTTCGACGCCGCGATAAGCCGATACATAGTCGCTTTCCGAACCTGCGGTTGACAGTTTTTCGAGAGCGCTGTCCACCTTCGGGTCGCAGGCAATTGAAAGAATGCCGGTGCACTTCACAATCGCGTTCATGAGCGCTGAGGGCAGAGGAGTTCCCGGCATCGGGTGCAGGATCACGGCAGGTTCGGGAAGCTTCTTGTCCCGCCACTCGGCGCGATACGTGGCGTAGTCGCGGAAGATGATCTGTGACTTCACGCCGATCTGCTCCCAATAGCTCGCGAGCGCATTGGCGGTCTCGCGCGTCTCCGGCCATCCGTTGAAGCTGAAGGCCTGGAACTGCAGCGTGAGTTCGCCCGGCTTCACGCCGGCCTCCTGAAGCAGCGCGCGGGCGCGTGTCGGATCATAGCGGTCGATCGAGAACGCCTGATAGCCGATCGACGACTTCGCGCCGAAGGTGCTCGACAACTGACCGACGCCCTTGAACAAGAACTTGTTCAGTTCCTCGCGATTGATCGCGAGCGAAAGCGCTTCCCGCAGCTTTTCGTTCTGGAAACGCGAACTCTTGTTGTGAAGCTGGAAGTAGACCATCAGCACATCGCCGGCCGGCTTGGTGAAGATCTGCATGCCGGCGCCTTTGAGCTGCTCGATCGTTTCGCGGCTGACGTCTGCGAGGTCGACCTGTCCGGTGCGGAGCTGCGCGATGCGCGTCGTTTCCTCCGGGATCAGCCGCAGCGTGACGCGCTTGAACCGTGGGGTCCCGGCGGCGAAGTGCTTGTCCTTCGCCTCGAATACCATCTGCGAGCCGGCGCGGCGCTCGACCAGCCGGTACGGCCCAGTTCCCACCGGTTCGGTCTTGAATTTATCCGCCCCGACCTTGTCGAAATAGGCCTTCGACACGATCAGCGGCTCCGTGCCCGACGCCACGAAGTTCATGAGCTGAAGGAAGGCAAATGACGGGCTCTTGAGCGTCACGACCACGCGGTTCTTGGCCGGCGTTTCGATCTTCTCGATCGCCGATGTGATCGTCGCGCCAAACGGGGTCAGATTCTCCTTGCTGCCCAGCCGCTCGAGCGAGAACTTGACATCCTCCGAGGTAAAGTCGTCTCCGCTCGAGAACTTCACCCCCTCGCGCAGCTCGAATGTCACCGTCTTGCCGTCAGGCGACACTCGCCAGTCGGTCGCAAGGCCGGTCTGCTTGGAAGGTCCCTCGTCCTTCGGGTCGGATCCGATCAGCGGATCGAAGAGAAGCTGAAGATACTGCTTGTTGAAGCTCGGTCCGCCGATGGGGTCGAGCGATTCATTGCCGAGCGTGCTCAACGCGACGACGAGGGACGCCTGCTGCTGCGCACTCGCATGCGGCACGACGGTCGTCGCGGCGGCGACCGCAATCACAGCGGCGGCCATCAAGGCTTTCCAGGTAAGGCTCATTGCTGTCCCCTTATTCTTGTGACGCGATGAAGCCAGCCAGCGCATTGTTCAAAGCTTCCGGCGCTTCGAAGTATGGGCCGTGGCCGCAGTTCGGCAGAATTTCCAGCTTCGCGTTCGGAATCATCGACGCAAGCTGCTCGGAAAGGTGTGGCGGAATCGAGCCGTCCTCTGCACCGCCGACAACGAGCGTCGGTACCTTGATGCCTCCGACCTCATCGCGTGCATTGTAGCTGAACGTCGCGATCATGCCGGTGCGCTGCACATCGCGCGAATTGTGGATCGCGAGCTGATACATGTAGTCGCGCAGTTCTTGCGGCATGCTCTTGCCGAGGCCGCGGTCCAGCACCGGCTTGTAGTAGCCCGCAAGGTCGGTCGCCTTGTCGAACACGCCGAGGCGCCATTCCAGCGTCGCGCCTTCCTTCGGCGGCTCGCAGGACGAACATACGAGGGAGATCGACGCGATGAGCTCGGGTGCGCTCAGCGCCATTTGCTGCGCGATCATCCCGCCCATCGACACGCCGACGACGTGCGTCTTGCCGGATCCGTGTTGCCGCAGCAGTCCGAGCATGTCGTGTGTGTGGTGGGCGATCTCGTAGACGTCGCCAGGCGGCTTCGCGGAGCGGCCGTGGCCGCGCACGTCGACCGAGATCACCCGACGCTGCTTCTTGAAGAAGGCGACCTGTTGCTCCCAAATCGTGTGGTCGGTCGACAGCCCGTGAATAAAAAGAACTGGAGGTTTCTGTGCTTGCCAATGCGGCGACGCATCGACATCTTCGAAATACAATCTTATCCCGTCGACGGTTGCTGTTGGCAAGATCTTCTACTTTATGTTTGCTGATGATCGAGGCCGCAATACTGTGGCAAGCGTGTGCCAAAGTCCACCGTCTCTTGGTCGATAGCAGACATGCCTGGCGCGATGTCTCGATCGATCATGCTGGTCGCCTTTGCGAAAAGCTATCGAACGATCAAGGACGGGGTCAAATCGCGATCTCAAATCGCCCTTGATAAGCGCTGCTTATCCGAGGCGCTCATGGTTTCTGCGCGCGCTAGATGACCGCAAACTCCGTATTTCGGCGGTCAGTCACGAGCATGCTGCCGGGCGCATGCGTGATGGCGAATTCGAGCTTCGCCGCCGCGATGACCGCCTGTGGCGTCACGCCGCACGCCCAGAAAACCGGCAGTTCGTCTGATTGCACGGCAATCGCCTCGCCGTAATCAGGTCGGTTGATGTCCTGAACTCCGATCAGTTCCGGCAAGCCGATGTGAACCGGCGCGCCGTGAACGGCCGGAAACCGTGACGTGATCTGGACGGCACGGATTGCGTCGCGCGGTTTCAGCGGCCGCATCGAGACAACAAGTGGTCCGCTGAACGGGCCGGCCGGCTCGGTCGGGACGGTGGTCCTGAACATGGCCACGTTCGATTTGTGCGTGACGTGCCGCAGTTCGATGCCATCGGCAATGAGAGCCTCTTCAAAGGTGAACGAGCAGCCGATGACGAATCCGACAAGATCATCGCGCCAGTGCTGCTCAACCGAGGTGGGCGTTTCGACAAGAGTCCCGTTGCGCCATACAGCGTATTTCGGGAGGTCGGTGCGAAGATCGAGATCGCGGCCGAGCCTCGGAATATGCGGGCTGCCGACTTCGGACACGCCGATGAGCGGGCAGGGTTTCGGATTGCTTTGGCAGAACTGCATGAACTCGCGCGCAAGGGCGGCCGGCAGGATCACAAGGTTGCCCTGCACGAAGCCGGGGGCGAGTCCGGATGTGTGGCCGGTCAACTGTCCGGCGCGCGACGCGCGGCGAACGGCGAGGCCATCACGGTAGCGGCCGTCGCCGGAGTCCTGAGGTATGCTGGCGTTCATGTTGAGTCCTGCCGATCGCTGTGCGGCAGACAGAGAGCACCCCAGCGAGGCGGAGTAAAATTGTCCTTTCAAATCGCTTGATATTAGGGCGCACTATCGCATCGTGTGCGGTGGCGCTCGCCCACCGCGGCATCGTCGCCTTGCAGTCGGGTGCAGCGGATGGATGTCCATCAGCCCCGTGCTAGTTTAGCGCGACAAACCGGCGACGGCCGCGTTCAAACCCCAGCGGGGACCTGCCGAGGTGACTGATTTCCGCAGCCTAGAGCTGTTCTACTGGGCCGCCGAGCTCAACAGCTTCAGCCGCGCGGCGGAGCGTGCCAACACCACCCAGCCGTCGGTTTCACAACGGATTGCCGCGCTGGAAGCCGAACTCGGCGTCAAACTGTTCGAGCGGAACGCGCGTTCAGTCAGCCTGACCCCTCAGGGACGCAAGCTGGTTCAGTACGCCGAGCGCTTTCTGCGGTTGCGCGACGAAATGATGGCAGATGTCGGCGCTGCCGCTGCCATGACCGGTATCGTCAGGCTGGGCGTTTCGGAGACCATCGCACAAACGTGGCTTAGCCGATTCATGGAGCGCGCTCACGCGGTCTATCCGAACATCGTGATCGATCTGACAGTCGATGTCTCTCCAGTCATGCGCGATCTGCTGGCGCATGGAAATCTCGATCTTGCCTTCATGCTCGGCCCCGTCGACAACCTCGCGCTGGCAAGTTGCGATCTGTGCGCCTATCCGCTCGCCACCATCGCCTCGCCAGAGCTCGCGCTTGGCGCCGAGCCTGTCAGCATCAAGCGTCTTCGCGAGTTCCCTATCATCACCTATCCGAAAGCCACGATGCCGCACCCGCGGCTGCGCGAAGCGCTCAGCGATCCGAGCCTGCCGCCGCCGCGCATCTTCGGCAACTCCTCGCTGACGACCATCGTTCAGATGACACTGGACAAGATTGGCGTAAGCCTCATCCCTCCGGTCGTCGTGCAGCGTGAATTAAAGGAAGGTCGGCTCCGCATCGTTAAGACGGAGCTCGAGTTGCCCGATCTGGTCTTTATTGCAGCCTTTCCGCTGACGCTGGGCGGCAGCCTCGCCAAGCCTATGGCAGAGCTGGGTCAAGAGGTCGCCGTTGCCCATGACGCGACACACAAGCTTAATATTGGCATTGGCCGGTGAACACCAACAAGG
>DATEKY010000317.1:0-4267 GCA_035277225.1 Xanthobacteraceae bacterium | reverse complement strand
GTTGAGCGCGAACTGAACGTTGGACCCGCCGGTTTCGACGCCAATCTCGCGGAGCACCGCGATCGAGGCGTCGCGCATGATCTGGAATTCCTTGTCGGTCAGCGTCAGCGCCGGCGCCACCGTGATCGAGTCGCCGGTGTGCACGCCCATCGGGTCGACGTTCTCGATCGAGCAGATGATGATGCAGTTGTCCGCCTTGTCGCGGACGACCTCCATCTCGTATTCCTTCCAGCCGAGGACGCTCTCCTCGATCAGCACCTCGTTGGTCGGCGATGCGTCGAGGCCGCGCTCGACGATGTCGAGGAACTCCTCGCGGTTGTAGGCGATGCCGCCGCCGGTGCCGCCGAGCGTGAAGGACGGGCGGATGATGGCCGGCAGCCCGACTTCGGCAAGCGCCAGCAGCGCCTCGCCGAGCGCGTGCTCCTGATAGCGCTTGCGGCGCTCGCTCTCGCCCGCCATCCACTTCATCTCGAACGCGGCGATCATGCGCTTGCGGTCGCCCGGATGCGCATCGAGGGCCTCGAGACGGGCGACCTCGGCGAGATATTTCTCCCGGTCGCCCTTCTTGAGCGCCGAGGAGCGCGACACGCGCGGGTTCATCTCGATGACGACGAGTCGCCCGTCGGCCGGGTTGACCGCGAACTGCACGTTCGAGCCGCCGGTCTCGACGCCGATCTCGCGCAGCACCGCGATCGAGGCGTCGCGCATGATCTGATATTCTTTGTCGGTCAAGGTCAGCGCCGGCGCGATGGTGATCGAGTCGCCGGTGTGCACGCCCATCGGGTCGACGTTCTCGATCGAGCAGATGATGATGCAGTTGTCCGCCTTGTCGCGGACCACCTCCATCTCGAATTCCTTCCAGCCCAGCACCGACTCCTCGATCAGCACCTCGTTGGTCGGCGACGCATCGAGCCCGCCTTCGACGATCTCGAGGAATTCGGCCTTGGTGTAGGCGATGCCGCCGCCGGTGCCGCCGAGCGTGAACGACGGGCGGATGATCGCCGGCAGGCCGACGTAGTCGAGCGCCTGCAGCGCCTCGATCAGCGCCTGGTCCTGATAGCGCTCGCGCCGCTCCGGCTCCTGCTTCTTCCAGGTCAGTTCGTAGTCGGCGAGCGCCCGCTTCTTCTGTTCGTCGCTGAGGTCGCGTCCCTCGATGTGCGCGCGCTCCAGCCGGTAGCGGTCGCGATCCTGGCGCTTGAGCTCCGACGCGTTGGCGAGCTTCGAGCGCGGGGTCTCGAGGCCAATTTTGGTCATCGCGTCGCGGAACAGCGCGCGGTCCTCGGCCTTGTCGATCGCATCGGCGGTCGCGCCGATCATCTCGACGTCGTATTTCTCCAGCGTGCCCATCCGCCGCAGCGAGAGCGCGCAGTTGAGCGCGGTCTGTCCGCCCATGGTCGGCAGCAGCGCGAAGCCGCCCGGAATGACGTTGCGCTCCTTCTCGATGATGCGGGTGACGATCTCGGGCGTGATCGGCTCGATGTAGGTCGCGTCGGCCAGCTCCGGGTCCGTCATGATCGTCGCCGGATTGGAGTTCACGAGGACCAGCCGGTAGCCCTCTTCCTTCAGCGCCTTGCAGGCCTGCGTGCCGGAATAGTCGAACTCGCACGCCTGACCGATCACGATCGGGCCCGCGCCGATGATCAAAACCGTCGAGATATCAGTGCGTTTCGGCATAAGACTCTTTAGGCCGTCAGCATGATCTGGTCCGAAAACCGGTCCCCACTTTTCGGGATCATGCTGTTTGGACACAAAAAAAGGGCGCGCCGAACGCGCGTCCCCCCGCGGCAGGGCCCGGCCCCGCGCGCCGCGTGTGTAGACGAGAATCGGGGGGCAGGGAAGGCCCGTCGGGCCGCGCATTGTGGACGGGAAACCCAGCGGCTTCCGGGCGTTAATGCGGGCAACGTCAGCGGTTCCGCATGCGCGCATCGTCCCCGAACCCGTTTTCGACCCTGCTTGCGGCGCTGGCGGGATTTGCGCTCGCGGCGGGCGCCGTGCGCCTCGAGGAGAAAGTCCGCCGGCCGCGGCACGATCCGCAAAAAGCGCCACCCGGCACGGTGCGCGCTTCGGACGAGCCGCACGCCGTGCAGCTCGAGCGCGCCACCCAAACGGGTCGCGGCCGGCGTGCCGAGGCGCCGACGAAAATTCCCTGGCGCGGCTGGAAGGATATTCTCTGGCGGACGGTGGCGCAGATTTCGGCCGACCGGCTGCTGCTGATCGCCGGCGGGGTCGTGTTCTACGGATTGCTCGCCACCGTTCCGGCGATCACCGCGCTGGTGTCGATGTACGGCATCTTCACGCCGGCGAGCACGATCAATGCGCAGCTCAGCTTTCTCGCCGACGTGATGCCGGCCGGCGCCTATCAGCTGATCAGCGATCAGGTCGTGCGGATCGCCGGCAACAGCGACGGCAAGCTGACGCTCGCGTTCATCCTCGGCCTCGGCATCGCGTTGTGGAGCGCGAATGCAGGCGTCAAAGCCATCTTCGACGCGCTCAACGTGGTCTACGACGAGGACGAGAAGCGCGGGTGGATCAAGCTCAACGCGATTTCGCTGTCGTTCACGTTTGCGGGGGTGGTCGTGTTGATCCTCGTTCTTGCTGCCGTCGTCGCGCTGCCGCTCGTGCTGGCATTCGTCGGCTTCGCCGCGCAGCAGCAGGCGGGCTGGCTGCCGCTGCTGCGCTGGCCGGTCATGTTCGCGCTCGTCGTGCTCGGCCTGTCCGTGCTCTATCGCTTCGGCCCGTCGCGCGAGCACGCGAAGTGGCGCTGGGTCAGCGTCGGCAGCGTGTTCGCGGCGCTGACCTGGATCGCGCTATCGGTCGCGTTCTCCTGGTATCTGTCGAAATTCGCCGACTACAACGCGACCTACGGCTCGCTCGGCGCGGTCATCGGTTTGATGATGTGGATGTGGATATCGACCGCAGTCGTGCTGATCGGTGCGGAGCTCAATTCCGAGATCGAGCATCAGACCGCGCGCGACTCCACGACGGGCGCCGCAAAGCCGCTCGGCATGCGTGGGGCGGTGATGGCGGATACGGTTGGAGCCGCACAGGACTGAGCCGGGAGAGCCCGTCTTCGCTGAAGCTTCGACGGGCAACTCTCATCGCTGCGCGATGAAGTTTGGAGGCCCGGGCCTGGATTTGAACCAGGCCTCGGAGGCGTTGCGGCGCCTCTGCGTTTCCAGTCCGCCACCGGGCCAAGATCATTATCCCCGCGATCGCGTCCGCGCGCATCCGAAAGGTGAAGCAACGGTTAACGCGCGAAGTCCCGGAAAACCTTCGCGTTAACGCTGTTGCGCGAGGCGCGCGCGGAAGGTCATGCGCGCCGGATTATGCTCGACATTGCGCGCGAGGCGCTCGGCCGCGTAGCCCGCGGCGCGCAGCTTGGCGAGGAAAGCCGCCTCGTCGTAGCGCGCGATGCCGAGCTCGCCGCGCAGGCGCGCGTAGCGCGACAGCGCGGTGCGCGTGAGGCCGAGCAGCGCCGCGCCGAGGAAGCCGTTCGCCGCGGCATAGCGGATCAGCGCAAGGCCATCGCTCAACGGTCCGACGCTCGGCGGGATCACGTCGGCCACGACAAGCGTGCCGCCGGGCGCAAGCAGGCGGCGCCACAGTGCCAGCATTCGATCGAGTTCGGCTTCGGTGAGATATTGCACCAGCGAATTGGCGAAGACGAGATTGAGCGACGCATCGGGGAGGCGTTCGACCTCTTCCGGCGCCAGCACCTTGATCTTTGGATTGCCGGCAAAGCGCGCCGTGATCGTGGCGCGCACGCTTGCGGCGGCGTCGCACAGCAGGACTTCGCGCGCGCGCGCGGCGACGAGGCCGGCATGGATCGCTTCGCCGCTGCCGACGTCGAGCACGCGCGCATCGGGGCGCGGAACGAACGCGGCGAGCTGCTCGGCGACGTCGCGGTAATGCACGTCCTTGTGGCGGTCGCTCACATAGATCGAATGGGCGCTGTCCCAGAATTCGCGCCAGGTGGTCATGGTCGAAGGCCCTTCGTCCGCGCGACTATAGGGGAGTCGTCATGCCGACGCGTTAACGCCACAGCCGGGTGAGCGGACCGGTCGCACCATGGAGCGGATCGGTCTGCGGCAGCGGCACGCGCGGGATGGTCGCGAGTGCGCGCGCGTGTTCGGCGCTGGTGCCGCGGCAAAGGTCGTAATGGCCCTCCGGCGGATAGGCGCCGATCACCAGCAGGTCGGGCGTCGCCGAGAGGCGCTGATGCCCGGTGCCGGCGGGCAGCACCGCGATGTCGCCCGCGACGACCTCG
>DATEKY010000316.1:0-2198 GCA_035277225.1 Xanthobacteraceae bacterium | reverse complement strand
CGGCGCGGCCGAGCGCTGCAGGAATTGCGGCGTGTGGCCGCGTTCTCCGGCCCGTTCCCCGCCGCGGTCGTCCTGGCGCGGCGCGCGCGCCGGGCGCTCGGACGGGTCGCGGCCGATTTTCGACTGCAGCTCGACGATGTCGAGGAAGATGTCGCACTGGCGGCGCAGCTCGTCGGCGACCATCGGCGGCTGGGTCGAGATCGTGGACACCACGGTCACGCGCACGCCCTTGCGCTGGATCGCCTCGACCAGCGAGCGGAAATCGCCGTCGCCCGAGAACAGCACGATGTGATCGACCGAGGGCGCGATCTCCATCGCGTTGACCGCGAGCTCGATGTCCATGTTGCCCTTGACCTTGCGGCGGCCGGACTGGTCGACGAATTCCTTGGTGGCCTTGGTGACGACCGTGTAGCCGTTGTAGTCGAGCCAATCGATCAGCGGGCGGATCGAGGAATACTCCTGATCCTCGATCACGGCGGTGTAGTAGAACGCGCGCAGCAGGTAGCCGCGCGACTGGAACTCGCGCAGCAGGCGCTTGTAGTCGATGTCGAAACCCAGGGTCTTGGCGGTGGCGTAGAGGTTGGCGCCGTCGATGAACAGCGCGATCTTCTCGGTGGGTACGGGCATCTGGCTCTCTCGTTAATCAATGCAGCCGGAGGCTTAGGCCTCGGCCAAGCGTGTTTCCGGAAATATTCGCCGTCACTGGTAAATCCGGGCCGCCAACGGGCCGGTTTCTCGCAATCCGACACACGCAATGACGCCGATTCCTCAAGAAAAGGGGGTAACAGAGGCCCGCGGAGGCGCCAAGCCCAAAAGTTCGTGTGCGAAGTTTCCCTTGCGCTTTTTGCGTGAGCAGAATACCTAACCGCCAAATTCGCACATAATTTCGGATAGGAGTGCCGAGCCGATGGCCCGCGTCACCGTGGAAGATTGCATCGATAAAGTTGAAAACCGCTTCGACCTCGTGCTGTTGGCGAGTCACCGCGCCCGCATGGTGTCGTCAGGCGCGCAGATCACGATCGACCGCGACAACGACAAGAACCCGGTCGTGGCGCTGCGCGAGATCGCCGACGAAACCATCTCGCCCGGCGACCTGAAGGAAGACCTGATCCATACCTTGCAGAAGTACGTCGAGGTCGACGAGCCCGAGATGGACACCGTGCCGCTGATCGGCTCGGAGGGCGCCAGCGTCGATGCCGACGACAAGGAAGTCACGACCGACCGCATGACCGAGGAAGAGCTGCTCAAGGGGCTGGAAGGCCTCGCGCCGCCGGAAGAGAAGCCGGAGCCCGAGAGCGAGGTCGGCGACGACGATATCTGACCGCCGCAGCATCGGTTGGTTCGACGGCCCGGCTCAGTCCGGGCCGTTTTTGTTGGTGGAGCTCTGCGATGTTCGAAAAGAAGACTGCTGACATCGAGCTGATCTATCTATCGCCCGCGTCCTACGAAGCTTTCATGGCAGCGATTACGCGGCCGCCAAAGCTCGTCCCAGAGATGGTTGCGCTTTTTAAGCGTAAGGCACCTTGGGAGACAGGACAGAAGCCATAGGCAGTGCGGGCCGGAAGTTTTTCGTCAAACCCTCCCGCAAGGGCGTTGCCGACCGGCCGAATTCCCATGATATCCTGAACGCAGGAGTTGCCGCGGCGATGCTGCCGCGGCCCCGAGGAAACGCATGGCCCGCCAGACCGATCTGCCGCGCATGCAGAACCAGCCGCCGGCGCGGCGGGTGGAGGCTGCGCCGCCGATCGCCCCGGCCGAGGTCGAGGAGCCGCGCAAGAGCCGCCGGCCGCAGATGATGCGGCAATACGACCTGATCGACCGGGTCAAGTCCTACAATCCGAACGCCAACGAGGACCTGCTCAACCGCGCCTATGTCTACGCCATGAAGGCGCATGGATCGCAGACGCGGGCGTCGGGCGACCCCTACTTTTCCCATCCGCTCGAAGTCGCCGCGATTCTCACCGACCTCAAGCTCGACGATGCCACCATCGTGGCGGCGCTGCTGCACGACACGATCGAGGATACCGCGGCAACCCGCGCCGAGATCGACCAGATCTTCGGGCCGCAGATCGGCACGCTGGTCGACGGTCTCACCAAGCTGAAGAAGCTCGACCTGGTGACGCGCGAGGCGAAGCAGGCCGAGAACCTGCGCAAGCTGCTGCTCGCGATCGCGGCCGACGTGCGCGTGCTGCTGGTCA
>DATEKY010000315.1:0-2095 GCA_035277225.1 Xanthobacteraceae bacterium | reverse complement strand
GTGATGCTCAGTGCCGCTTGAAATATTGCACTGCACGCTCATGCTTCTCGGCCGCCGCACGGGAGGCAAACGTCCCGAGATTGCGGCGGCGTCCGGTCTGCGGATTCTTCTTGCGCGAATAGAGGCGATATTCGCCCGACTTCAGCTTGCGGATCATGGCGCGTCTCCGGCGGCGAGCGCCCCGACCCGCCTCCCCGTCAATACCGGTTGGCAATCGGCAGTTCCTCGGCCGGGAAGAGCGTGATCACGCGGCAGCCCTTGTCGGTGACCACCACCTCTTCCTCGATGCGCGCAGCGGAGAAGCCGTCCTTGGCCGGGCAATAGGTTTCCAGCGCGAACACCATGCCCTCCTTGATCTCGGTCGGATGGTCCATCGAGATCACGCGCGAGATGATCGGGCGCTCGTGGATCGCGCAACCGATGCCGTGGCCGAACTGCAGGCCGAACGCGCTCGTCTCGTCGGGGAAGCCGAACTCATGCGCTTTCGGCCACACGCTCGCGACTTTATCGGTGCTCACGCCCGGCTTGATCAGCGCGATCGCATTGTCGAGCCACTCGCGCGCCCACTTGTAGGAGTCGTGCTGCGCCGGCGTGGCGCGGCCGACATTGAAGGTGCGGTAGTAGCAGGTGCGATAGCCCATGAACGACTGCAGGATGTCGAAGAAGGCCTGATCGCCGGGGCGCAGCATGCGGTCGGTGAAGTTGTGCGGGTGCGGATTGCAGCGCTCGCCCGAGATGGCGTTGATCGCCTCGACGTCGTCGGAGCCGTGGCGATAGAGGAACTCGTTCACCTTGGCGACGATGTCGTTCTCTCGCACGCCGGGCTTGAGCTCCTCGTGCACCAGGTGATAGGCGCCGTCGACCATCGCGGCGGCGCGATTGAGCAGCGCGATCTCGTCGGCCGACTTGATCTCGCGCGCCTCCAGCATCACCTGCTGGCCGTCCGCGATCTTCAGTCCCGCCTTCTGCAGCTCGAACAGCATCGGCGGCTCGATGATGTCGACGCCGACCGCCATGTCGATGACGCCGGCCTCGCGGATGATCGACGCGATTTCGCCCGCGTGCTTGGCCATCAGGCCGAACGACGGCGAGACGGTGCCGCGCAGGCCGAGCAGGCCGGCCTTGCAATTTTCCTGCTTGAGCCACGGTGCATAAAGCCGGTGGTGTACCGCGGCGGAGCCGAAATCCCACAGGATCGGGTCGGGCGAGCTGCGCGTCAGCAGCGCCCAGCGGCAGATCTTGTCGCGCTCCCACTCGCCGATCTTGGTCGAGGTGAGGTAGCGGATGTTGTTGACGTCCATCACCAACAGCGCGCCGAGATCGGACCTGTCGAGCGCCTGTCGCGCGCGCGAGAGGCGATAATTGTGCAGGCGGCGGTAGTCGACGCGTTCCTCGAAGTCGACACCCATCGCGCCGAACGCCGGCAGCGCGCGGCCCCAGTTGTAGCGCGGGTTGATGTCGTCGGCGGAAATCTTGCGGACGGTCTCGTCCATGGCGTGTCTCCTCGTCTCGATCAGGCTTGGCGCTTTAGCGCATGATAGCAGGTCAGGCGACCTTTTTGCCCCAAAGGCGCTGCGACGCAAGGTCGGCGCCCTCGCGCATGGTTTTGAGCTTCGGCCACACGATCGAGGCCGCGACCCATTCGCGCCCCGCAAAGGTGCCGAAGCCGCAATCGGTCGAGGCGATGACGCGCTCGCGGTCGCCCACCGCCGCGACGGCCTGCTCGATGCGGCCCGCGACCACTTCCGGGTGCTCGACGAAATTGCTGGTCGACTCGATCACACCGGGGATCAGGACCTTGTCCCTGGGGAACGGATGCTTCCGGAACGCCGCGTATTCGTGCTGGTGGCGCGGGTTGGCGAACTCGAGCGAGATCGCGCCGGCGGTGGTCTGGCAGAAAACTGGAAGCACCTTCGCCAATGCGATGTCGTAGACGTGCGGGCCTTCCCAATTGCCCCAGCATACATGCAGCCGCCAGCGGTCGGCCGGAACGCCCGCGCAGGCCTGGTTGATCGCGGCGAGATGCATCTCGGCGATCTTGACGAACCCCTCGTCGGTCTCGTCCTGGAACATCATCACACGTTCCATCGCGAGG
>DATEKY010000314.1:0-2242 GCA_035277225.1 Xanthobacteraceae bacterium | reverse complement strand
GCACCGCCTTCGCAGCCCATGCGCCGATCGCCGGCTCGATGCGTGGCCACACGGCGGCGTCGCAGCCGACCATCGCGGAGAGTTTTCCCTCCGCGGCCTGCGCCGGCGTGCCGCCCAGCGGCGCGTCGGCAAGTGCGACGCCGCGCGCTTTCAGCTCCGCGCCGAGCGCCACCGTCGAATTCGGATCCGAGGTCGAGCAGTCGACCACGATGAGCCCCTCGCGCCCGCCCGCCGCGATGCCCTCAGGCCCGCGCACCAAAGCTTCGACCTGCGTCGAGCCGGTGACGCACAGGAACACGATCTCGGAATTCCGCGCGACTTCGGCGGCGCTTTTCGCTTCGTTCGCGCCGCGCTTGACCAGATCATCGACCGGTGCGCGGTTGCGATGGCCCATCACGGTCAACGCATGGCCCTTCTCGAGCAGGCACTTCGCCATGCCGTGGCCCATCAGGCCGACGCCGATAAAGCCGATCCGTTGCACCATGTCCCCCTCCCCTGCGGTGGACGGCCTATTCCTTCACCGCCCCGGTCATCGCCGAAACGTAATGCTCCACGAAGAAGGCATACAAGACCACCAGCGGCAGCGAGCCGACCAGCGCGCCGGCCATCAGCGAGCCCCAGCGATAGATGTCGCCGTCGACCAGCGCGGTGACGATCGCGACCGGCACGGTCTTGTACTGGGTCGAGGAGATGAACGTCAGCGCGTAGATGAACTCGTTCCAGCACAGCGTGAAGCAGAAGATGAAGGCCGAGATCAGCCCCGGGACCGCCAGCGGCAGGATGATCTTGACCAGGATCTGCCAGCGGCTCGCGCCGTCGATCAGCGCGCACTCTTCCAGCTCGTAGGGGATGGTCTTGAAGTACCCCATCAGCAGCCAGGTCGAGAACGGGATCAGGATGGTCGGATAGGTGAGGATCAGCGCGAACGGCGTGTCGAACAGGCCGTACTGGTAGACGACGGTCGAGAGCGGGATGAACAGGATCGACGGCGGCACCAGATAGGCGAGGAAGATCAGGCCGCCGGCCATCTGCGCGCCCTTGTAGCGCAGGCGCACGATCGCATAGGCCGCGAGCACGCTGGCGAAGATCGAGAGCGCGGTGGCGCACACCGCGATCAGCATCGTGTTCCAGAGCCAGGTCGGATACTCGGTCTCGAACAAGAGCTTGTAGAAATGCTTCAGTGTCGGCGACCAGGTCCAGAACGGGCTGTAGCGCTCGAGATCGAGCAATTGCTCGTCCGGCTTCACCGCGGTCAGCACCATCCAGTAGAACGGGAACAAAAGCACGAACATGATCAGCGCCAGCGGCAGGTAGAGCGTGACCAGCCGGCGCGGCAGCGAGTTGAGATAGCTCATGCCCTCGGTGTCGTCGGCGACCGGCGCCGACGCCTTGAGCACGGATTTCGGATCGGCGGCCTTGCCGGCGAGCGCGTCAGTCATTGTCGGCCCCCTGCTGCCACTTGCGGCGCTGCAGCCCGAACCACGACACCATGATGGCGGCGAGCAGGAACGGGATCATCGCGGTCGCGATCGCGGCGCCCTCGCCGAGATAACCGCTCATGATCGCGCGCTGGTAGGAGAACGTCGCCATCAGGTGGGTGGCGTTCACCGGCCCGCCGCGCGTCATCACCCAGATCAGCTGGAAGTCCGTGAAGGTGAACAGCACCGAGAAGGTCATCACCACGGCGATGATCGGCGTGAGCAGCGGATAGGTGATGTAGCGGAAGCGCTGCCAGGTGGTGGCGCCGTCGATGGTCGCGGCCTCGTAGAGCGAAGGCGAGACGGTCTGCAGCCCGGCGAGCAGCGTGATGGCGACGAACGGAACGCCGCGCCAGATATTGGCGAAGATCACCGACCAGCGCGCGTTCCAGGCATCGCCGAGGAAATCGATGTTGGTCGAGATCAGGCCCCACTTCTTCAACGTCCACGAGATGATCGAGAACTGCGGGTCGAACAGCCACCAGAACGCGATCGCCGAGAGCACCGTCGGCACGATGAACGGGATCAGCACCACCGCGCGCAGGATCGCCTTGAACGGCAGGTGCTCGTTGAGCAGCAGCGCCAGATAGAGCCCGATCGCGAATTTGATGATGCTGGCGACGGTCGTGTAGAGGATCGTGTTGAACACCGACAGCCAGAAGATCGCGTCGTCACGCAGGAAGTCGTAGTTCTCGATCCCGACGAACACGCCCTCGCGGCCGAGCCGTGCGTCGGTGAAGGAGAGCCAGACGCCGAGACCGAGC
>DATEKY010000313.1:0-3537 GCA_035277225.1 Xanthobacteraceae bacterium | reverse complement strand
CAAGCCGATCCCGGTGATCCGTTCGTACTTCCCGTACGAGATCAGCCTGCAGGACTGCGAAGTGCCGGAGGAGAACCGCCTCGGCAACGAGGGCGAGGGCTTCAAGCTCGCCGAGACCTGGCTGATCCACGCGCGCATTCCCTATGCGGCTGCCGTCATCGGCGTCGCGCAGGCGGCGCTGCAACTCGCCATCGACTGGGCCAAGGAGCGCGAGACGTTCGGCTCGAAGCTCGCCGACAAGCAGGCGATCCAGTGGATGATCGCGGACTCCGAGATCGAGATCCGCGCGGCGCGGCTGCTGGTCTACCAGGCCGCCTGGAAGGGCGATCTCGGGCAGGACATCAAGGTCGATGCGTCGATCTGCAAGGTGTACGCGACCGAAATCGCCGGCAAGGTGGTCGACCGCTGCATCCAGATGTTCGGCGGGCTCGGCGTCGCGCGCGAGATGCCGCTCGAGCGCTGGCATCGCGAGATGCGCATCAAGCGCATCGGCGAAGGCCCGTCCGAGGTTCATCGCATGGTGGTCGCGCGCGATCTGCTCGGCGGCCAGCGCAAGAAGGCTTGAGATATGTCGATCGACGTCGACGTCACCGACGGCATTGCCACCATCACGATCAACCGCCCCGAGCGGATGAACGCGATGGATGCCGAGCACTACAAGGGCCTGTCGCAGGCCTGGATGCGCGTGCGCGACGATGCCGCGATCCGCGTCGCGATCATCACCGGGGCGGGCGAGAAGTCGTTCTCGTCCGGCGCCGACATCAAGAGCTTTCTCACCTCGCCCACTGGGTTGGACGAGATGTGGCTGACGCAGCGCGACCAGCTGCTCAACCGCGGCCTCGAAGTGTGGAAGCCGGTGATCGCGGCGGTGAACGGCTACTGCCTCGCCGGCGGCATGACGCTGCTGCTCGGTACCGACATCCGCGTCGCCGCCGAGCACGCGACGTTCAACATCGCCGAGGTGAAGCGCGGCATCCTGCCCGGCAACGGCGGCACGCAGCGCATCCTCGACCAGCTCCCCTACGCGATCGGCATGGAGCTGCTGCTCACCGGCGACGGCATCGATGCGCAGCGCGCGCTGCACTACGGGCTGATCAACAAGGTGGTGCCGAAAGAGAAGCTGATGGAGACCGCGCGCGAGTATGCGAAGAAGATCGCCGCGAACGCGCCGCTCGCCGTGCAGGCCGCCAAGGAAATGGCGGTGCGCTCGCGCGAGATGGACCGCACCACCGGTCTTCGCTTCGAGGCGGTGATCAACCGCCTGCTGCAGTTCACCGAGGACGCCAAGGAAGGCCCCGCGGCCTTCGCCGAAAAGCGTCCGCCGAATTTCAAGGGCCGCTGATGACGACGCCCTCGCCATATCCGCTCGCCGGGATCACGGTCATCGATCTCTCGCAGATCTACAACGGACCCTACGCGACCTTCCTGATGGCGCAGGCCGGCGCCGACGTCATCAAGGTGGAGCCGAAGGGCGGCGAGCACCTGCGCCGCCGCGGCGTGGTCGGCGGCGCCTCGCTGCCGTTCGCGATGCTCAACGCCAACAAGCGCTCGGTCTCGCTCGACCTGAAGAACCCGCAGGGGCGCGACCTGCTGATCGAGATGGTCAAGCGCGCCGACGTGCTGGTGGAGAATTTCGCACCCGGCGTCACCGAGCGGCTCGGGCTTGGCGTCGAGGCGATGCACAAGATCAACCCGCGCCTCGTCTATGCGCAGAGCTCCGGCTACGGTCAGCAAGGGCTCTATCGCGACTATCCGGCGATGGACCTCACCGTGCAGGCGATGTCCGGCATCATGGACATCACGGGATTTCCCGAGCGCGAGCCCGTCAAGGCGGGACCGGCGCTGTGCGACTTCTTCGCCGGCGTGCATCTTTATGGCGGCATCGTTACGGCATTGCTTGATCGGGAGCGCACCGGGCGCGGGCGCACTGTGGAAGTCGCGATGCTGGACGCGGTCTACGCATCGCTCGCCTCGACGCTCGGCATGAGTTTCGGCCAGGGCTGGAAGGACGCGGGGCGCACCGGCAACCGTCATGGCGGGTTGGCGGAGTCTCCCTACAATGTGTACCCGACCAGCGACGGCTATATCGCGATCATCTGCGTCGGCGAGCAGCACTGGAAAAACCTTCTCGACGCGATGGGTCGCAAGGACCTGCTCGACGATCCGCGCTTCCAGACGTTGAAAACGCGCGTCACCCACATGAATGTGGTCGACGATCTGGTCAGCGGGTTCACCAAGCAGTTCAACAAGCAGGATCTGTTCGCGCTGCTGATGAAGCATCGCGTGCCGTGCGCGCCGGTGCGCACCCTGATGGAGGTGGTGAACGACCCGCATTTGCATCAGCGCGGCATGCTGCAGTGGATCGATCATCCCGAGTACGGCCGCATCGTCGTGCAGTCGAGCCCGATGCGCTACGACGGCGCGCCGCCGCTGCCGCATGAGCCGAGCAAGGCGCTCGGCGCCAGCAACGAGGACGTGCTCGGCTGGCTCGGCCTGTCTGGCGACGACGTCGCGCGTCTCTCCAAGGAAGGCGTGATCTGATGCGCGGCAAATACGTCATCGCCGGCATCGGGCACACGCAGTTCGGGCGGCTGCCGGGACGCGGGACCGTTTCGATGAATGTCGAGGCCTGCCGCAACGCGCTGGCCGACGCCGGCATCGAGAAGTCGGCGGTCGATGCGCTGTTCGTCAAGGTGCCGACCTCGAAGTACACCTCGATGTACGGCCAGACCTTGGCCGAAGCCATGATGCTGCAGCCGAAAGTGGGAGGCGTGTGGGATCAGGGCGGCGCCACCAACATCTCGATGATCTCGTTCGCCTGCATGGCGATCGACGCCGGCCAGTGCGATGTCGCGATCGTCTGCCTCGCCGACGACCCGAAGACCGGCACGCGCCAGGCCTACGAGAAGGCGTGGGGCGACGACGGCGCCTATGGCTGGTTCAGCGTCGCGGCCGGTTACGCAATGAGCATGCAGCGGCACAAGGCCGAGTATGGCACCAAGGCGGAGCAGTTCGGCGAGATCGCGGTCGCGGTGCGCAATCATGGCGCCAACAATCCGCACGCCGCGCTGCGCCTGCCGCTGACGCTCGACAAGTACATGCAATCGCCGTTCATCATCGAGCCGCTCAAGCGCGACGACATCTGTCTCGTCTCCGACGGTGCCGCCGCCGTGGTGGTGATGAGCGAGAAGCGCGCGAAGGAGCTCGGCGTGAAGGCGCCGGTGCGCATCCTCGGCTTTGGGCAGGGACAGACCTCTTACGACGTGCCGTACCGCCCGGTGCTGACCGAGACGATGGCGAAGGCCTCGGCCGCGACCGCGTTCAAGATGGCCGGGCTTGCGCCGAAGGACATCGACGTGGCGCAGATCTACGACTGCTACACCATCGCGGTGATGATGACGCTCGAGGACTACGGCTTCTGCCGCAAGGGTGAGGGCGGGAAGTGGGTCGAGGGCGGACGCGTCGCCGCCGGCGGTGAGATGCCGATCAACACGTCAGGCGGATTGCTGTCGGAGACTGGGATGCCGGGCCTTCAGC
>DATEKY010000312.1:0-7846 GCA_035277225.1 Xanthobacteraceae bacterium | reverse complement strand
GGCCACGCCGGCCATCCGGAAGTCGAAGGCACGATGGGGCAGATCCCCGCGCCCGTCACGCTGGTGCAGAACGAGAAGGAAGTCGACGAGCTCGACCTGCCCTCCGACACCCCGGTCGCCTACGTGACGCAGACCACGCTATCGGTCGACGACACCAAGGGCATCATCCAGGCGCTCACCCGCAAGTTTTCCGACATCATCGGACCCGAGACGCGCGACATCTGCTACGCGACGCAGAACCGCCAGTCCGCCGTGCGCGACCTCTCGAAGGTGGTCGACGTGATCCTGGTGGTCGGCGCGCAGAATTCCTCCAATTCCAATCGGCTGCGCGAGATCGGCGCCGAGGAAGGCATCCCGAGCTATTTGATCGCCGACGGCAGCGCGCTGCAGCCCGAATGGGTCAAGGACGCCGAAGTGGTCGGCCTCACCGCCGGCGCGTCGGCGCCCGAAGTGCTGGTCGAGGACGTGATCGACGCGTTGCGGCGGCTCGGACCGGTCGAGGTCCAGACGCTGCCGGGCCGCGAGGAGCACATGGAATTCCGCCTGCCCGCCGAACTGACGGAGGGCTTTGCCACCCGGACCGTCAGCCGGGCGAGTTGACGTTTCCGCCCGGAACGTCGGAAAATCACCAGTTAGACTAAAAAGTCGGAAAGAAGCAGGATGGCCGTACCCTTTTTCAAGGAAATGAAGATTGGCAGCTACCTCGTGAAGCAGAAGCTCATGGGGAAGAAGCGCTATCCGCTCGTCCTGATGCTGGAGCCGTTGTTCCGCTGCAACCTCGCCTGCGCCGGCTGCGGCAAGATCGATTATCCGGATCCGATCCTCAACCGCCGCCTCTCGGTGCAGGAATGCCTCGACGCGGTCGACGAGTGCGGCGCGCCGATGGTCGCGATCCCGGGCGGCGAGCCGCTGATCCACAAGGACATCGGCGAGATCGTCAAGGGGATCGTGGCGCGCAAGAAGTTCGTCTCGCTCTGCACCAACGCGCTGCTGCTCGAGAAGAAGCTCGATCTGTTCACCCCCTCGCCCTATCTGTTCTTCTCGGTCCATCTCGACGGGCTGAAGGAGCATCACGACAAGTCGGTGTGCCAGGACGGCGTGTTCGACCGCGCGGTGTCGGCGATCAAGGCGGCCAAGGCGCGCGGCTTCGCCGTCAACGTCAACGCGACGATCTTCGACGGTCACTCGGCCGAGGACATCGCGGCCTATCTCGATTTCTGCAAGGAGCTCGGCGTCGGCGTCTCGATCTCGCCCGGCTACGCTTATGAGCGCGCCCCCGACCAGCAGCACTTCCTCGCGCGCAAGAAGACCAAGGAGCTGTTCCGCAAGGTGTTCGCGCTCGGCAAGGGCAAGAAGTGGGAGTTCATGCACTCCAGCATCTTCCTCGACTTCCTCGCCGGCAATCAGGAAGCGCATTGCACGCCGTGGGGCATGCCGACGCGCAACGTGTTCGGCTGGCAGAAGCCCTGCTACCTGCTCGGCGAAGGCTATGCGAAGACCTTCAAGGAGCTGATGGAAACCACCGACTGGGACAGCTACGGCACCGGCGCCTACGAGAAGTGCGCGAACTGCATGGCCCATTGCGGCTACGAGCCGACAGCGGCCGACATCGCGGTGAGCAACCCGCTCAAGGCGCTGTGGCTCACGATCAAGGGCGTGAAGACGTCCGGCCCGATGGCGCCGGAAATCTCTCTCGCCAACCAGCGCCCGGCGCAATACGTGTTCTCCCAGCAGGTGCAGCAGCGCCTGTCCGAGATCAATGCCGACAAGGCGCGCAAGGCGACGGAAAAAGCGGCAGCCGCCGCCAAGTCCGCCGCGCAGCAGCCCGAGCCGCATCACCTGACCGCGGCGGAGTAGATCTCCTCTGTCATCCCGGCCGAGCGCTGCGCAGCAGCGCGCGCCGGGACCCATCTTTCCTGGCTTATCGATTTTCGAGTGCGCTACGCCGTGGGGTCCCGACTCTCGCGCATTGCGCGCGGCCGGGATGCCAGCCGACGCTTAAGCGTCGGCCGGTGCGGGATCGGCCTTCAGCGCAAGCGCGCCATCCGGCGCGAATTGCGGCTCGTGCAGCCCGAGGCCCGGGACGAGCAGGTCGCGACCACGCACCAGCGTGGCGCGCGCCGCGCGCGTATCGAGCGACAGGCGGATCAGCCCGATGAGATCGCGCGGATAGCGCGCGAGCGAACGCATCACCGCGATCGGATCGATCGTTCCGTCGGCGCGCGAGCCGGCCAGCGCCGAGCGGGGAATGGTGCGCCCGACCGGATCGACCACGACCCGAATGGCGGCGAACGGAACGCCGTGCCGCTCGGCAGCTTCCCCGACGATGTGCGATTCCATGTCGACCGCGAGCGCGCCGGTCTGGTCGTGCAGGCGGCGCTTGTCGGACGCATGCGCGATCGGCTGGCGCACGCCGGCGATCGCGCCGTAGACCGAGCCGGGAATGATGCGCGTCAGACGCAGCGCCCAGCGTGCATCGGTCGCGCGCGTGCCCTCGTCGTCGATGATCTCTGAGCCGATCACGCAGATGCCGGGCTTCAGGTGCGGCGCAAGGCCGCCCGCGACGCCGAAGCTGATCAGCCCGCCGCAGCCCGCCGCCATCGCATGCGTGAGCAGGGAAGACAGATTCTTCCCGTCACCGCCGCAGATTACCGGAACTCCAAGACCCGCCGCGATGCGAGCCTCGAACTTCATCCCCACCACCACGATCATTCGATCGCGCCCCCCGCGCGACTACATTCCGTAAGACACCACCCGGCTGTTGCCGTTCTTCAGATTCCGATACCGCGCCATCGCCCATAGCGGGAAGAATCTAGGGTACCCGTGATAGCGCAGATAGAACACCCTCGGAAACCCCGTGGCTGTGTATCGCTGCTCGTCCCAAAGCCCGTCACCGCCCTGATTCCGGGCAAGATACGCAATGCCGCGTCCAACAGCCGCATGTTCCACTTCCCCAACGGCCATCAACCCAAGCAAGGCCCATGCCGTTTGCGAGGCCGTGCTGGGTGACGCTTCGTAACCTCGGTAGTCGAGCTTGTAGCTCGCGCCGTCCTCGCCCCAGCCGCCGTCCCGGTTCTGGATCGAGACCAGCCAGTCGACCGCCTTGCGCACCATCGGATCGTTGCGGTCGACGCCGGCGGCGTTGAGCGCGCACAGCACCGACCAGGTGCCGTAAATATAGTTCATGCCCCAGCGGCCGTACCAGCTTCCCTCGGGTAACTGGTCGCGCCGGATCCATTCGATCGCGCGGCGCATCGGCTCGGAGGTCTCGGTGCGCTCGCCGAGCTGCGCCAGCAGCGAGAGGCAGCGTCCGGTCAGATCGGCGGTCGGCGGATCGAGCAGCGCGCCATGGTCGGCGAACGGGATGTTGTTCAGGTAATGATAGGCGTTGTCGGCATCGAAAGCGCCGAAGCCGCCGTCCTTGCATTGCAGCCCGACGATCCATTCGCGCGCACGCGCGATCGACTGATCGAACTCGGCGCCGCGCTCGCCGCGCGCGCGGTCCATCGCCATCGCGACCACGGCGGTGTCGTCGAGGTCGGGATAGTGCGCGTTGTTGTACTGGAACGCCCAGCCGCCCGGCCGCACGTTCGGGCGCTGCTCGATCCAGTCGCCCTTCACGTCGAGGATCTGCAGCGGCTTGAGCCAGTCGAGCCCGCGGTTCGCCGCCGCGACCGCCTTCTCGCCGCCGGCCTCGAGCAGCGCATGCGCCACCAGCGAGGTGTCCCACACCGGCGACACGCACGGCTGGCAATAGGCCTCGTGCTCCTTGACCACCAAGAGCTTGTCGAGCGAGGCGCGCGCGATTCTGCGGTCCGGATGATCCGGCGGATAGCCGAGCACCGCATACATCTTCACCGAATTTTCCATCGCCGGGTAGATCGCGCCGAGCCCGTCAATGCCGTTCAGCCGCTCGGTGACGAACGCCACCGCCTTGTCGATCGCGCGCTTGCGCGGGCCTTTCGGCATGACCGGTTCGAGCGCGCGCAGCACGATGTCGATCAAACGAAAGCCGAGGAACCAGCTCCACTTCTGGTGCGGCGCCTTGTGCGGCGCGCCGACAGTGCGCGGGTCCTCGTGAAACAGCTCGTCGATCGTCACGCCGCGCGGATTGATCGCCTTGGGCTTGAGCGCCTGCAGCACCAGCAGCGGCACGATCACGGTGCGCGCCCAGTACGAGATCTTGTCGATGTGGAACGGAAACCATTTTGGCAGCAGCATGATTTCCACCGGCATCACCGGCACGCTGTTCCAGCGGATCACGCCGTAGAGCGAAAGCAGCGCGCGGGTGAAGACATTGCTCTTCACCGCACCGCCGCGCGACAGGATCGCGTCGCGCGCGCGCTTCATATGGTCGGCATTGATGTCGTCGCCGATCATCTTCAGCGCGAAATAGGCCTTTACGCTCGCGCTCATGTCGAACGCGCCGTCATGGAACAGCGGCCAGCCGCCATGCGCGCCCTGGATGCGACGCAGGTAGACGCCGATCTTGCGCTCCAGCTCGAGATCGGGCTTCTCGGCAAAGTAGTGCACCATCAGCACGTATTCGGCCGGGATGGTCGCATCGGCTTCGAGCTCGTAGACCCAGTGCCCGTCCGCCTTCTGCTCGGCGAGGATCGCGTCGGTCGCCGCAGCGATGTGGCGCTCGAGCGCCGGATCGAGCCGATCCTGCAGGGTCGCCGGTCTGTCGAGTGTCTCGCTCATCGTCACGTCATATGCCTTTGGTTCACCGGCGCCTGAACCACACTCCGCTCATTCCCGCGCAAGCGGGAATCCAGGGCCAAGAACTGGGTCCCCGCTTTCGCGGGGACGAGCGGACTTCATCAATGCCGCAGCGCCAATTCGGCTGCCGTGTTGCCGGACCGAATGGCACCTTCGATGGTCGCGGGCAAGCCCGTGTCGGTCCAGTCGCCCGCCAGGTACAGATTGCCGAATGCCGTGCCCGCGCCGGGGCGCCGCGCGTTCTCCTCCGGCGTCGCCGCAAAGGTGGCACGGCGCTCGCGCACCACCTGCCAGGGCGGCAGTTCGGGCGGCAATTCGGCGACGTGCGCGACCTCCTGCCAGATCGTGGCGGCGAGTTCCTCGCGCGACAGATCGAGCAGCCGGTCGGCGCCGCTGGTCGTGGTCGACAGCCGCCCCGGATAGGCGAACAGCCAGTCGGTGGTCGCATTGAGCAGGCCAATCATCGGCGGAAGATGTGCCGGAGCATCAAGGCGGAAATGCGCGTTCACGATGGCGCGCGAGGTCGTGGGCGTCGTTAGGTCAGGCACGAGCGAACCCGCCACCACCGGCGGCACCGCAACGATAACGCGGTCGCCGAGCGTGAGCGTGATCGTCTCGTCGCCGAAATCGAGCGATGCGGCTTTGCCGCCGGCGAACGTGATCGCGCGCAGCCGCTTGCCGAAGCGTACCGGCACGTTGCGCGTCTCGAGATACGTCAGCGCCGGCTCGATCAGCGCATGGCTCAAGCCGTCGCGCGCGATGCGCGGGCGGCAGGCCTTGCCACCAAGCATCACGCTCTCGCGCATGATGCGCGCCGCCAGCGTGGTCGAGCCTTCCGCCGGATCGCAGTTCAGCGCCGCGAGCATCAGCGGATGCAGGAAGCGGTCGTAGGCCGGACCGGAGCAGTCGATCACCTGCCCCATCGGCTTGCCCGTGGGGATCAGCAGCTTGCCCATCGCGATGAATTCGCCGAGGCGCGTGCCGGGCGGGCGCGCATCGGCGTCGAACAGCCAGAACGGAATGACGCCGTCGTTGATGCGCAGCATCCAGCGCTCGTTGGTCGCAAGATCGACGAACGCGAACTCGGCCGCGTCCGGCCCGGTGAGCCGGTCCGCCGCGCCGATCGCCTCAAGATACGCCAGCGCGGCGTGATTACCCGAGAGCACCAGGTGATTGCCGTTGTCGATCACCATGCCGAGTTGCGGATCGTGATAGGAGCGGCAGCGCCCGCCGGCCTGTCCCGCCGCCTCGTGCACGACCACGCGTTCGCCGCGTTCGGTGAGGCGAACCGCGGCGGCGAGGCCGGAGAGTCCGGCGCCGATGATGTGGGTCGTGCGCGACATCAGATGAACGCGTAGCGCAGGATGGCGAGGATGAGCAGCGGCTTCGACACCTTCACCGGCGCGCGCGGCGCCGCCCAGCCGCGTTTCATCAATTGGGTGAGGATCGCCTTGTAGGCGACGCCCATGATGCGCGGCGCACGCACGGTCTTGCGCGCGCTCTTCTCCATCACGCGCTCGGCCTCGGCGAAATGCTCGCGCGCGCGCGCCACCACCTGCTCGCAGGCCTGCCCGATATTGGCATGCGCCATCACATAGGCCGGGTCGTTGCTCAGGATGCCGGCCTGCTGCAGCGCCTCGCGCGGCAGATAGAGCCGTCCGATCGCCGCGTCCTCGTCGATGTCACGCAGAATGTTGGTCAGCTGCAGCGCGCGGCCGAGATGATAGGCGAGGATGATTCCTGCCTTCTCCTCCATGCCGAACACGCGCACGCACAGCCGCCCGACCGCGCTGGCCACGCGGTCGCAATAGGCATCGAGCGTCTTCCAGTCCGGCGCGCGGATATCGGCATGCACGTCCATCTCCATGCCGTCGATCACGGCCTGGAAGTCCTCGCGCTTCATGCCGAACTGCTTCACCGCCTTGGCGAGGCTGCGTGCGCGCGTCACCGCGCTGCCCGAATAGATCGCGTCGATGTCGGAGCGCCACAGCTTCAGCTGCTCGACACGCTTGTCGCGCGGGCCCGGCGAGTCCGCGATGTCGTCGACCTTGCGGCAGAACGAATAGATCTCGTACATCGCCTCGCGCTGCGCCTTCGGCATGATGCGCATCGCGGTGTAGAACGAGCTGCCCGAGGCGCGTTCGGCGGCGTCCTGTGTCTCTGCGGCTGCCACGTTACTCACGCATCTCGCTTGCGGACATTCGGGCGCGCGTGCGGCCGTCCGATCCGGCGCAGCGACGTGACCAGCACGCTCGACAGCCCGTACAGCGCGAACTGCGCCTTGCTCAGGTGCACGCGCTGGCTCAGCGGGTCGCGCGCCTGCAGCAGCGCGACGATGCGGCGCGCATAAGCATGGATCACTGCCACTTCCAGCGCGAGGCGCGTATTGGCGATCTGGCCCGAGAAAGATTCGCCCTCGCCGAGCAGCGTTTCATTGCGCGCCGCGAGCGCATGGATGCAGCGCAGCAGTTGGGGCGAGGCGCGCTCGGTGCCGAGATCGTCCGGTGCAGCGCCTGCGGCCGCAAACGCGTCGAGCGGGATGTAGACGCGATTGAGTTCGCGAAAATCCTTGCCGCAATCCTGCAGGTGATTGTTGATCTGCAGCGCGGCGCACAGCGCGTCATTGGCCGCCCAGGTGGCACGGCTCTCGCCGTGCACATCGAGCATGAAGCGCCCGACCGGCATCGCCGAATAGCTGCAGTAGTGAATGAGCTCGTCCCAGTTGGCGTAGCGCAGCTTGGTCACGTCCATGCGGAACGCGGTCAGCAGATCCTGCGCATGGCGCGGCGGCAGGCCGCGCTCGGCGAGCGCCGCACGCAGCCGCACGGCCTCCGGATTGTCGTCGCCGGTCCCGAGCAGATTCGCTTCCAGCCGGTCGAGTTGGCCGAGCTTCTCGTGTTCGCTCAACGTCGTGTGGTCGGCGATGTCGTCGGCGACGCGCACGAACTCGTAGAACGCCAGGATGATGCCGCGATGACGCGCATCGATCAGCCGCGAGGCGACGGGAAAGTTCTCGTCGCGATGGCCTTTGCCTGAACGCAAGTCTCCGGCGGTACTCATGAGGCTTTCGCTTGTACGCGGCCCTTCCAGCTTCCGCCCTTGCCGGCGGCATACTGATAAGCGG
>DATEKY010000311.1:0-8857 GCA_035277225.1 Xanthobacteraceae bacterium | reverse complement strand
GTCTCGGCGATCATCGCGGCGCAGTTCGGCACGCTGATCCTGCAATATGCCGACCCCGCGCACCTGCGCTGGGCGATGGCGGCGCTGGTGCTGGTGATCGTCGTCGTGCTCTCGACCGGCTGGCGCTATCACGGCAAGCCGATGCTGATCGTCACCATCCTGGTCGGCATCGCGGCCGGGCTGATGGGCGGCGCGGTGCAGATCTTCGGGCCGCCGGTCGTGCTGTTCTGGCTGTCGTCGATGGCGGCCGTGACGGTCGTGCGCGCGAACTTCGTGGTGTTCTTTGCCATCATGGCGGCGGCGCTGGTCGTCACGTATCTGTGGTTCGGCCTGCTGACCGCCGACGTGATCGCGCTCGCGGCGTTCCTGGCGCCCGCCCATATCCTGGCGATGTTCCTCGGAGCGAAATTCTTTCACATGGCGTCGGAGCAGACCTATCGCCGCGTCGCCTATGTCATCATCACGGCCGCCGCGCTGGTCAGCATGCCGCTGTGGGATGGTTGGCTGCGCTGAGTTTTCTTTCTTATCCCTCCCCGAAGGGGAGGGTGGCTCCTCGCGAAGCGAGGAGACGGGTGGGGCCGATCCAGGTGCGAAGAAGCCCCCACCCGGTCGCCTTCGGCGACCACCCTCCCCCGCAAGCGGGGGGAGGGATAAGCAGATCACGCGCTCATCCTCGCGACCAGCGCGTCCGACACCTCGAAATTCGCGTACACGTTCTGCACGTCGTCCTGATCGTTCAGCGCATCGATCAGCTTGAGCACCTTCTCGCCGGCCTCGTCGTCGACCGGCACGGTGTTCTGCGGCTTCCAGACGAACGCGGCCTTGCGCGGCTCGCCGAACTTCGCCTCCAGCGCCTTCGCGACCTCGCGCAGCGAGTCGTGCGTCGTGTAGACCTCGTGGCCGTTCTCGCCCGACACCACGTCCTCGCCCCCCGCCTCGATCGCGGCCTCGAGCATCGCGTCGGCATCCGCGACCTTGGCGTCGAACTCCACCACGCCGACATGGTCGAACATGAACGAGACCGCGCCGGTCTCGGCGAGGTTGCCGCCCGCCTTGGTGAAGGCTGCGCGCACTTCGCCGGCCGAGCGGTTCCTGTTGTCGGTCAGCACCTCGACGATCACTGCGACGCCGGCCGGACCGTAGCCCTCGTAGCGCATCTCGTCGTAGCTCTCGGCATCGCCGCCGATCGCCTTCTTGATCGCACGATCGATGTTGTCCTTCGGCACGCTCTCGGCCTTGGCGGCAAGGATCGCGGCGCGCAGGCGCGGGTTCATCGCCGGGTCCGGCAGGCCGAGCTTGGCCGCGACGGTGATTTCGCGCGACAGCTTGCCGAACAACTTCGAGCGGACGGCATCCTGCCGCCCCTTGCGGTGCATGATGTTCTTGAATTGGGAATGGCCGGCCAAGGGCGCCTCCAGGCAACACACACTTTGATTTTTCGGCGGGGTTATAAGTCTGCCGGAGGGAAAAAGTCTATTCCCAGAACGACGGCCGCGTCTCTTCCAGGATCCCGCCGAGCCGCACCGGGGCGATGCGGACGGCGAGGCCGGTCGCGTCGTCGGTCTCGACCGCGACCGCGCACAGCGTCGCCGCTCCGTTCGCCGGCTCGAACTTGCCCGACGGAATGCGCCGCACGAAGCGCTGCAGCGGCTCGGCCTTGCCCATGCCGATGATCGAATCGTGGTCGCCGGTCATGCCGACGTCGGTGATGAACGCTGTGCCGCCCGGCAGCACGCGATGGACCGCGGTCTGCACATGCGTGTGCGTCCCGACCACCAGGCTCGCGCGGCCGTCGCAGAAATGCCCCATCGCCTGCTTCTCGCTCGTCGCCTCGCAATGGATATCGACCACGATCGCGTCGGCCGCACCTTTCAGCGGACAGGCCGACAGCTCGCGCTCGACGGCGGCGAACGGATCGTCGAGCGGGTCCATGAAGATGCGGCCCATCAGGTTGACGACCAGCACGCGCGCGCCGTTCGGCGTGTCGAGCAGCACCATGCCGCGCCCTGGCGTGCCGGGCGGATAATTGTGCGGGCGGATCAGCCGCGGCGCGCGCGCGATGAAGGTGAGCGCCTCGCGCTGGTCCCACGAATGATTGCCGCCGGAAATGACGTCCGCGCCCGCATCGATCAGCTCATTGTAGATCGCCTCGGTGATGCCAAAGCCGCCGGCTGCGTTCTCGCCGTTGACGATCACGCAGTCGAGCTTCCAGTCGCGCTTGAGGCCGGGCAGGCGGTCGGTCACGGCGGCGCGCCCCGACCGTCCCACCACATCGCCGACGAACAGAAGACGCATTCACGCTACCCGCGGAAATCGATGACTTCCCGTTCCGTTAGCACGAGATCGAGCCGCGCGTCGCGTTCGCTCACCGGGACCTGGGCGATTTCCTGTGCCGCATAGGCGATGCCGACGGCCGTGACCCGTTTCATCGCGCGAAACTTCGCGATGGTCATGTCGTAGTAGCCGGCGCCATAGCCGATGCGCTGCCCGTTGCGATCGAAGGCGAGCAGCGGCACCAGCAGGATGTCGGGCGCGACTTCCGCAGCGTCCGCCTTCGGTTCGCGGATGCCCCATTGCCCCGACGCAAGCGCATCGCCGAACGCGAAGGCACGCATGATCAGCGGCTTGCCGCGGCCCTGCACGACCGGCAGCGCGAGCCTGGCGCCTGCCGCGGCGAGCCTGCGCATCAGCGGGAGCGGATTGATCTCGGTCTTGAGCGGCGAGAAGCCGGACACGATCATGCCCGGCACGATCTCGAGCGGGAATGGCCGCGCCGCGATCGTCTCGGCGGCCTTCGCGCGTTCGGCCGGCGGGATCGCGTCGCGTCGCGTCACCGCGTCGCGGCGGATGATGGCTTTCAACTCGTTGATGGGATTTTCGCCAGGCATGTGAGGAGAGTGCGGAGCCGCATAAGCCGTCGGATTTCGACCCCGGGAACCTACAGAAGTAGGTGGGCGCCATATGTCCGGACCCACGGGCCCGGCCAGGGACAGCTCCCTTCAGGATCGTAAGGCCCCGGGAGTATTTATCTAACGCACTCCGCAGCCCCGCCTGCGCAATGTAGGCACTCCGGCGCGCGAACGCTACCCGATACCGACGCCGTCGCCGATGCTCTGGTTCAGGCTGCGCGTGACGTGCTCGATCCGCTCCGAGGCCGAGTTGAGCGCCGCCGAGATCGCGACCTGCGTCTGCTGCGCGCGCTCGGACGAGGCGACGCGCGCATCCTGCAGGGCGGTCAGTTCCTCCTCCAGCCGGCGGATGCGCTTGATCGCCTCGAACAGCTCGTCGCCGATCGTCAGCGCCGCCATGACGATCAGCCGCATGTCGCCGATCGCGCCGAAATTCTTCTTCAGCTGCTCGACGCGCTGGTCGAGATCCTTGGCAAGCGTGGTGAGCTGCGCCTCCTGCCCCTCCTCGCACGCCATGCGGTACTGCTTGCCGTGAATGGTGACGGTCACATGCGTCATGGCTGCGCCTCGATCACCGCGCGGATCGAATCGATCGCCACGTCGAGACGCTGGGCGATATCGCGATTGGTGTCTTCGAGCTTGCGCGAGCGCGCCGCAACCGCATCGAGCTCGGACGCGAGCTTGGAACGGTCGGTGCCGAGCGCCTGCACCTGGGCGGCAAGCGCGCCTTCGCTGCGGTCGGCCTCGCGGCGACGTTCCACCGCGGCCTCCAGCGCATCGAGGGCCGCTGCAAGCCGCCGGGTGGCGGCCTCGATCGCGCTCGCGTCAGTCATTGCCTCCCCATCGCGCACCCCGCCGCCGATCCGGCGCGCGCCATGAAATCCCCCGAAGCGCCAACGATTTGGGATGGGAAACTTAACGTTGGCCGCGTCGCTGCGTCAACGCTCGCCGAGCATGCGGGCAAAACAATGTCTTGGACGTGTCTCGGCGCGGGCGAACCTGTGGTCGCCTTACGCGTATTGCGCCAGCCCGTGGCCAAATGACCAGTTTTCCTTCGCGACCTCGACCAGATTGACGAATACATCCTGCGGCCGGATGCCGGGATTGTCCCCAAGCTTTTTGGCGATGGCGGAAAACAGCGCCTTCTTCTGCTCGAGCGTGCGGGTGTTCGAGACCGTGAGCTGGATCAGCACCAGGTCGTCGCTGCGCTCGATGCCGAGATAGCTGCGGCCATAGAGGAAGTCATCCGGGTCGTGCTGCGTGACGGTCATGAAGCGATCGTCCTCCGGCACGTCGAAGGTCTCGCGCATCGCCGCGTAGACGCCGTCGAGGATAGCCCGCCGGTAAGCGGCGGGCTTGCCGCGCCGGAGCGCAATGTGGGTGAGCGGCATGACCGTCTCCTGTTGCCTTGTGAAATCGTGCCGCCTATGTATCATGACGATTTGAAATTGCGTGAGATAGCAATGATTGCATATTGCAATGATAGGAGCGGCGATGCGCGCGCTTGATCTCGACACCGTGCAGGCCTTCGTGCTGGTCGCCGACCTCGCGAGCTTCACCCGCGCCGCCGAGGCGTCCGGCACCACGCAATCCGCCGTCAGTCTCAAGCTGAAGAAGCTCGAGCAGCGCCTCGGCCGCCGCCTGATCGAGCGCACGCCGCGCCTCGTGCGGCTCTCGGGCGACGGCGCCGCATTCCTCGATCGGGCGCGCGACCTGCTCGCTGCGCATGAGCGCGCGGTGGGCGGCGAGGCGGCGCACCGGCGCCTGGCCATCGGCATCAGCGAGCATGCTGCAGGTCCCGAGCTGGCGCAGCTGATCGCGCGCATCAACGCCTACGATGCATCGTTGCGGCTCGATGTGCGGATCGGCTTCTCGCGCGCGCTGCTCGACGCCTTCGACGACGGCGCGATCGATGCCGTGCTGGTGCGCCGCGAAGCCGGACGGCGCGACGGCGAGAAGCTGTTGCAGGACCGGTTCGGCTGGTTTGCCTCGCCGAGCTATCGCCAACGCGCGGGCGAACCGCTGCGGCTTGCGACCCTGGCGCCGCCCTGCGGCGTGCAGGCGCTGGCGGCGCGCGCGCTCGATACGGCGAAGATCAAATGGGTCGAAGCCTTCGTCGGCGGCGGCATCGCGGCGGTGGCGGCCGCCGTGACGGCGGGCCTCGGCGTCGCACCGATCGCGGCGCGGCTTGCGCCGGCGGGAAGCGTCGATATCGGGACGAGCGCCTCCCTGCCGAAACTGCCGCGCTCGGACGTGATGCTGCACTCGCGCGTATCCGACCCACGTCTCGCCGGCGCCGTGCGCACGCTCGCGGCGGCATTCAAGTCCGCTGCGCAGTAGGCTAGCCTCTGCCCACAGCAGCCGGGGAACGTCATGGATCAACTGCACTACAAGTCCGCCACGCAGCTTGCGGCCCTCATCCGCCGCAAGAAGATCGGCTGCCTCGAATTGCTCGACCACTTCCTCGCGCGGGTCGAAACCTACAATCCGAAGCTCAACGCCATCGTTTGGCTGGACAAGGAGAAGGCGCGCAAGCGCGCGAAAGCCGCTGATGCTGCTTTGAGGAAGGGCAAGCGTTTCGGCCCGCTGCACGGCGTGCCGATGAGCATCAAGGAGAGCTACCAGGTGGCGGGTTCGCCCACGACCTGGGGCGCGCCGTCGATGAAGGAGAACGTCACCGGCGAGACCGCGGTCGCGGCACAGCGCATGATCGATGCCGGCGTCACGCTGTTCGCCAAGACCAACGTGCCGCTGATGCTCGCCGACTGGCAGAGCTACAACGTCGTCTACGGCGTAACCCGCAATCCCTGGGATCTCGACCGCACGCCCGGCGGCTCCTCCGGCGGCTCGGCGGCCGCGCTCGCGGCCGGCCTCACCGGCATCGATGCTGGCTCCGACATCGGCTCGTCGATCCGCAATCCGGCGCATTATTGCGGCGTGTTCGGCCACAAGCCGACCTTCGGCCTTGTCACCTACCGCGGCCATGCACTGCCGAATTCCGTCGCGCCGCCGGACATCTCGGTAGTCGGGCCGCTGGCGCGCTCGGCTGACGATCTGGATGTGGCGCTCGACATCATGGCGGGGCTGGATCCCGACGACGGCGGTTACCTGAAAGTCGCGCTGCCGAAATGCGAGAAGAAGACGCTGAAGCAATTCCGCGTCGCCGTGAAGCTCACCGATCCGGCGAGCGACGTCGACACCGAATATGCGGATCAGTTGCAGGCGCTGGTCGACAGGCTCGCCAAAGCGGGAGCCAAGGTGAAGGAGGCCGCGCCCGACATCGATACCGCACGGCTGCACGATCTTTACATCCGCCTGCTGCGCGCCGCGACCTCCGCGCGCATGCCGGACGCCGACATCGAGGACTGGCAGCAGGAACTCGCGGGCGAGCCGAACGACTATCTGGCGCAGTCGGTCGACGGCGTGACGATGACACACCGGCGCTGGCTGCAGCTCAACAACGAGCGCCATCAGATGCGGTTGAAGTTCAACGCGTTCTTCGACGACTACGACATCCTGCTTTGTCCGGTCGCCGCCTCGGCTGCATTCGCGCACGACCACGCGCACGAGGGCAAGCGCTGGAAGCGCCGCATCACGATCAACAACAAGCGGGTATCCCCGACCGACCAGTTGTTCTGGGCCGGCTATTCGGGGCTGGTCTATCTGCCGTCGACGGTGGGCCCGGCCGGCATCACGCCATCGGGACTGCCGACCGGTTATCAGGCGGTCGCCGCACAGGGCCGCGACAAGACCTCGATCGCATTCGCCAGACTGATCGAGAAGGCCTTCGGCGGCTTCGAACCGCCGAAGGGATATAACTGATCAGACGCGCCTGACTGCGGCGCCGCCAAAGCGCAGCGGCGGTGCGAACTCGTTGTCGCGATGCTTGCCGCCGATGCCGGCCGCGAACCAGGCGGCGGCAGCCGCGGCCGCCAGCGCGGCGGCGAGACAGAAGCCGAGGACCACGGCGCTGCGTCGCGCTTGCGAGGCCGCGTTGCGCGCATCGGTCAGGACCTGGGTCACACGCTTGTCCGCCTCCGGCGGCGCGAGGCCCGACTGGGCTGCGGTGAGGCGGACGAGCTGCGTGCGATCCTCCGCGGGCAATTCAGTCCGCCCAAGTCCCCGCATGATGATGCGAGCGGCTTCGGCGCGCGCCTCGGGCACGGCCGGCTCGCGGCGGTCCGACCGGAACAGGCGGTCGATCTCGTAGGCGAGAAAGCTTGGTGCTCCGGCCGTATCGCGCGGCGGCGAAGCCGCATTGCCGGCCGCGAAACTGCTCGCCGTGATGGCAAGCAGCACGGCACCGAGCATCACGCCGATCGCCCAGGCGATCAGCCCATGCGTGCCGTCGCGGAATTCGACTTCGTCCGGCGTCGCCGCCCAGGTCGAACGCACGCGACCTGCGATGTATCCGCCGAGCGCGAAGCTGCCGACCGCAACCACGATGATCCAGAAGCCGGACAGGATCGCGAGCCAGACCGATGTGTCGCGCCAGGTCGGCGAGGGCGATGCCACCATCAGCCCGACGGCCGACGCAAAGCCCATCAGCACGAATGACGTTGCGGCTGCCACGATCGCGCCCGCAATTCCCGGGCCCCAGTGGATGTAGGAGAGCGGGCCTCCCGGTGTCGGGATCGGACCGGGTACGGCGGGATCCCGGTAGGTCTGGACATCTGCCATGGTGGGTTCCTCAGCGCAGGCCGAGGAAGGACAGGATGAACATGATCACGACGATCAGGCCGACGATATAGATGATGCCGTTCATGGCGTTGCTCCTCTGGGCCGGACTGACGGGCCGGCTTTCCATGGGGATCGAACCGGGCGGCGCCCGAATAGTTCCATCCCGGGACCTCAGGCTCCGCCGAACTCGCCCACAGGCGGGTTCCGCTCTCTGATTGACTCAAGGGGCGCGCTATCCGAAACCGGCGTCGACTTGTGCGAGTCCCGCCGCCCACAGGACCAGACAGATGACCCCTCCGGCCGCCGCCCTGCGCGACCCCGAAGCCGCGCCGCTCAGCCGCGCCGAGCATGACCGCATGGCGAACGCCATCCGGGCGCTCGCCATGGATGCGGTCGAGCAGGCGAAGTCCGGCCACCCGGGCCTGCCGATGGGCGCGGCCGACGTCGCGACCGTGCTGTTCACCCAGTTCCTCAAGCACGACCCGGCCGATCCGAAATGGCCCGACCGCGACCGCTTCGTGCTCTCGGCCGGCCACGGCTCGATGCTGCTCTACGCGCTCCTGTACCTCACCGGCTACGAGGCCATGACGATCGGTGAGATCAAGCGCTTCCGCCAGCTTGACTCGCTGACGCCCGGCCACCCGGAGAACTTCATCACGCCCGGCATCGAGACCACCACCGGCCCGCTCGGCCAGGGCCTCGGCAACGCGGTCGGCATGGCGATCGCCGAGCGGCATCTCGCGGCAGAGTTCGGCGATGTGGTCGATCACCACACCTACGTGCTCGCCTCCGACGGCGACCTGATGGAAGGCATTTCGCAGGAAGCCATTGCACTCGCCGGGCACCTGAAGCTCAACCGGCTGATCGTGCTGTTCGACGACAACGGCATCTCGATCGACGGCCCGCTGTCGCTTGCCGACTCGGTCGACCAGGTGAAGCGCTTCGAGTCCGCCGGCTGGAACGCGAGCCGCATCGACGGGCATGATCCCCAAGCGATTGCGACAGCAATTGCGAATGCCAAAAAGTCCGATCGCCCCACCATGATCGCCTGCAAGACCACCATCGGTTTCGGCGCGCCGACGAAAGCCGGCAAGTCGTCCTCGCACGGCTCGCCGCTCGGCGCCGAGGAGATCAAGGGCGCGCGCGAGAAGCTCGGCTGGTCATCGCCGCCGTTCGAGATCCCCGCGGACATTCTCAATTGGTGGCGCGCCGCCGGCCAGCGCGCAAAGTCAGCGCACAAGGCCTGGGACGAGCGTCTCGCCGCATTG
>DATEKY010000310.1:0-2493 GCA_035277225.1 Xanthobacteraceae bacterium | reverse complement strand
TTCGGCTTCGCCGGGAACAGCAGTGGAATGCGCAACTCCTCGCTCGCGCCCGACGTGACCGAGAACGTGACGTCCGCCTTGTTGGCGTCGGCCGCGGTCTTGAAGCGGTCCGCGTTGTCCTTGTGGCACAGCAGCAGCGAGCCCTTCGAATAATACGGTCCGACGAAATCGACCGCGAGTGCGCGGGTCACCAGATAAGTGAGCGACGAGCCGAACAGATCGAAGTCGCCGCGCCGCAGCGCGATCGTGGCATTCGCGAAGGTGACTTCCTTCCAGTCGACCTTGACCTGGATTTCCTTTGCCAGCTGCTCGACCACGTCCTTGTAGATGCCATTCAGTTCGCCGGTCTTGGCGTCCTTGTAGAACCACGGCCCGGTCTGCGCGTAGCCCACGCGCAGCACGCCCTCCTTGCGGCACTTCGCCAGCACCGAGTCTTCGCGTACGCCGGTCTCGAGGATCTGCGCCAAGGTCGCGTCCGGCGCCATCGCAGTCCCGGCGGCGGCACCCGCCGCGCCGAACAGGGCGGCCTGCTTGAGGAAGCCGCGCTTGCCGTCGTCCACTTGCTCACTCATGTTCCCCTCCGTTGAACGCGTGTTTCCGGCATTCCAACTTCAAGTGCTTGCGCCGCGCGCGCTCACCGGCCACAGCGCCTCGACGCGGCCGTTGCGCACGCCGACATACCAGTCGTGCAGGTTGACGGTCGGGTCGCAGTGGCCCGGGATCAGCCACACCTTTTCGCCGAGCGTCAGGCGCTTCGCCTTCGGCCCGAGCACCAGCTTGCCGTGCTCGTCCGACACATTCGTCAGCTCGACGTCTTCGCGCCCGTGCACCCAGGGCGGGCCCTTCTCGGCGCTGTAGGATTTGAGGCCGGCATCCACGATGGCGCGCTCGGCCGTCGGCGTGCTGATCACCGAGGCGAGCACGAACAGGCTGTGCTCGAACGCCGTATAGAGCCCGCCGTCCTTGTTGCCGATCTTGGCGTAGTCGGTGTCCATGAACACGTAGGAGCCGACCTGCAGCTCGTTGTAGACGCCGCTCTCCGCCTCCATCGTGAAGGTGCCGGTGCCGGCGCCGGCCACGATCTCGCAGGTGAGGTTCTCGGCCTTCAGCGCGTCGATGGTCTCGCGCACGGAATCGATCGCCGACGCGATCGCCTGCGCGCGCTGCTGGTGCGTCGGCAAATGCTGCGCGCGGCCGTGATAGGCCTGCAGCCCGCGAAACGTGAGCCCCGGCGCATCGGCGATGCGGCGCGCCAGCGCGGCCGCATCCTTGCCCGGGAGGACGCCGCAGCGCTCCATGCCGACGTCGATCTCGACCAGCGCGCCGAGTGTCACGCCGAAATCCTGCGCGACGCGCGAGGCCGCATCGACCTGCGCGGGCGAGTCGAAACACAGCGCGATCGTCGCATCCTGCGCGAGCGCGGCGAGGCGGCGCAACTTGCGCTCGCCGACGACCTGATTGCTCACCAGGATGTCGGTCACGCCGCCGCGCACCAGCGCTTCCGCTTCGCCGACCTTCTGCACGCATTGGCCGACCGCGCCGTGGGCAATCTGCCGCAGCGCGATCGCCGCCGACTTGTGCGTCTTGGCATGCGGCCGCACGCGCACGCCGGTCGTGCGCGAAAACTCGGCCATTTTCGCGATGTTGCGATCGAGCGCGTCGAGATCGACGACCAGCGCCGGCGTATCGATGTCTGCGACAGGAGTGCCGATCTCGGCGGGCGGCGGGTTCATCGGTTTACCGGAAAAGACGGGGCGACATAGCGTTTTCCGGCGAAGTGGGCACCGGTTCGCCGCAGAAAACGCGTCAACGTAAGAAAGCTAGAACGCATTCCGATTTCCTTCAATCGGAATGCGTTCTAGCATATTCACGGCCGGCCGGGCTTGTCCATCATCGCGGTGCGTGCACCGACAGCGAGTGCGTCGATTTCATGAGCGATGTCCCCCGCATTCGCATCGCCGGCATCCACAAGAGTTTCGGGCCCAACGCGGTGCTGCGCGGCGTGTCGTTCGACGTGCAGCGCGGCAGCGTCGTCAGCGTGGTCGGCGCCAGCGGCTCGGGCAAAAGCACGCTGCTGCGCTGCGTGAACCATCTCGAGCCGCCGGATTCCGGCGAGGTCTATATCGAAGGCGAGCCGCTCGGATCGCGGGTCGACGCGCGCGGGCAGCGCCGGCCGCGCCCGCTCGCCGAGATCAATGCGATGCGCCGCGAGCTGGGTGTCGTGTTCCAGCAGTTCAATCTGTGGCCGCACATGACCGTGCTCGGCAACGTCATCGAGGCGCCGATCCGCGTGCGCAAGATGCCGCGCAAGGACGCGATCGCGTACGGCGAGGAATGCCTGCGCCGCGTCCGGATGATCGACAAGGCGCACGAGTATCCGGCGCGGCTCTCGGGCGGGCAGCAGCAGCGCGCCGCGATCGCGCGCGCGCTCGCGATGCGGCCGAAGGCGATGCTGTTCGACGAGGCGACGTCCTCGCTCGATCCGGAGCTGAC
>DATEKY010000309.1:0-2134 GCA_035277225.1 Xanthobacteraceae bacterium | reverse complement strand
GTGATCAGGATCACCGCCATGAACATCGCGGCTGTGTCGAGCGTCACCTGCACCTGCAGCATCAGGTAGCCGAGCCCGCGATCCGAGCCGAGGAACTCGCCGACGACCGCGCCGGCGACCGCGAGGATCGCCGCCACCTTCATGCCGGAGAAGATGTAGGGCAGCGCGCCCGGAAGCTGGATCTTGGTGAAGACCTGCCAGCGTGAACCTTTCAGCGTGCGCACCAGATCGAGCAATTCGGGTTCGACCTCCTTCAAGCCGCGCGCGGTGGTCAGGACGATCGGGAAGAAGCAGATGGCGAAGGCCATCATGATGTTCGGGCCGATGCCGTACTTGAACCAGACGATGATCAACGGCCCGAGCGCGACCTTGGGGATCATGTTGAGGCTGACGAGCAGCGGCATGATCGCAAGCTCGAACCAGCGGAACCAGGAGAACAGCAGCGCGATCGCGACACCCACGACGACGGCCAGGATATAGCCGCCGAAAATCTCGATGCCGGTGACCGCGATGTTCTCGAGCCAGCGATAGTTCGGCACGAGCAGCGCGTTCAGGGTCGCCTGCGGCGACGGCAGCACGAATTTCGGGATCTGGCCGAGCTCGACGAACAGGTACCACGCCGCGACCAGCAGCAGGTGGCTGATCACCGCCAGCGAATAGCGCTGCAGGGATTCGCGGTTCGCGCCCAAGTCTTTTGTCCTCTATCGAAGCATGATCCCGAAAAGTGGGCACCGGTTTTCGGAAAAGATCATGCTTCCGTGAATAATGCCAAGATAGCGCAGTCCGGCGGCTTTCACGCAAGCCAGCGCGCGACGTTTGCGCGCACGAAGGCATCGTCGGTCAGGTGCGGATAGGTGGCGCAGACGCGGTCGATCTCCTGCATCTGGCCGGGGCCGAGCGTCTCGTGCGGGTCGAGGCACCAGATGCCCTCGAGCAGCCCCTGGCGGCGCAGGATCTCGTGGCAGCCGCAGATCACGCCGTGGAAATCGTTGGCGACGTCGAAGATGGCGGCATTGCAATCGGTCACCGCCGAATCGAGCGCGAGCAATTCCGCCGGGATCGGGCCGTCCACGGCCTTGTGGATGCGCGCCAGCAGTTCCACCGCACTCTTGACCCACACGCTCCAGTGCCCAAGCAGCCCGCCCTTGATGCGCACCGTCACCGGCTTGCCGTTCACCGTGACGGTGAACGGCGTCAGGAGATCCAGCACGATGTGGTCGTCATTACCGGTGTAGAGCGTGATGCGGTCCGCTGCGCCCGCTTCCACAACACCACGGATGACGTCGAGCGTGCGATAACGGTTGAACGGTGCAATCTTGATCGCGACCACGTTCTCGATCGCGGCGAAACGCCGCCAGAACGACACGGGGAGCACGATGCCGCCGACCGCGGGCTGCAGATAGAACCCCACCAGCGGGATCTCGCGCGCGATCGCCTCGGCATGCGCGATCAGTTCGTCCTCGCCGGCCCCCTTCATGGCGGCGAGCGACAACAGCCCTGCGTGATAGCCGAGGCCGCGCGCGACCTGCGCCTCGCCGGCGGCCTGCGCGGTGCGCCCGGCAAGGCCCGCGATCATCACCGGCGGCGTCTTCGCCCACTCGGTCGCGGTCTGCATCGCGAGCTCGAGCACCGGCCGGTAGAGCCCGACATCGCGGATCGCGAATTGCGTCGTGTGCACGCCGACCGCCAGCCCGCCCGAACCGGCATCGAGATAATAGCGGCTGAGCGCGCGCTGGCGGCGCGCATCGAGCTTGCGGTCGGCATCGAGTGCGAGCGGATGCGCGGGGATCACGGCGCCGCGGCGCAGCGTCGCCAGAATCTCGGCAGGCCAGTCGGTCCAACGCAATCCCATGGTGTTCCGCATCCAGAGCGCGACATCTGCAAGCGTTGACAGGGCCGCCGTGCGGCTCCTAACGTGCCGGTAACCGGGTGGTTACCACCGACCTTCATCGCGCGTCGAGAGCTATAATAAGGTGCCCGGCGCCGCATGCCCTTTGTGGAGGACGTCATGAAGCTTGCCGCACGATTGTCGCTTGCGCTGACAGCGCTTGCCCTCGCCGCCGCTCCGGCCGCGGCGCAGAAGCTCACCTTCACGCTCAACTGGGTCGCGGGCGGCGACCATGCGCCGTATTTC
>DATEKY010000308.1:0-5454 GCA_035277225.1 Xanthobacteraceae bacterium | reverse complement strand
GGCAGCGCATTGCCGAAGCGCGCGCTGCCGACGGTGACGATTGGGTTGGGCGCGGACATGCGCAGACCTTGCGCAGCCGAGGGCGGCAGGTCAACCGACCAGGCCAGGCGCTCCCTGACAGGTTGCGCCGAGGCTTCAGGCTATCATCAGGCCATACTCGGCCATGGTGACGGGGATGCCGGCACCGCCGCTGCCAAAGAGCAGCCCGCCAGCGCCGCCGGCGCCGCCATTGGGGTCCGGCGCGAGCGTTGCGAGGTCGTCGTTGCCGTAGCGATAATAGAGGCCGCCGAACCCCGCCGCAGCGGAGCCGCCATCGCCGCTGGTGCCGTAGAGCCAGCCGGCGTTGCCCCCGTTGTCGATCGGCAGGCGGCCGGTGTCGAAACCGTCGATGACCATGTCGGTCACGCTCGGGGGGTGTGTGCCGGCGGGTGCTTCACCCGCCTGCATCGACTTGAAGCCGAAGACGTCGCCGCTGCTCTCGCCTTCCTCAACCTTCCACTCGAACTCGATGTTTCCCCCTTTTGCCCCATCGGTGGCAGCAGGGGCAGCGAACATTCCGGTGACCCCTTGCTCGGTCGTTTGCATGCCGCTTCTCGCTTCCGTGCCGTCCGGGAGCGCCCCGTCGGTCGTCTTCACGATCGTGAACTCCGCGAACTCGGATTTCCCGCCGCCTGGACCGCTGTTGTCGCCGCCGAGCCCGCCGATCAGAACATCGCGCCCCGCGCCGCCGGCGCTGCCGGCATCGCTGGTGTTGAAGCCGACGACGAGCACGTCTTCCAGAACGATTCCCATCTCACTCTCCTCGTGTTGGGTTGAACCTCTGCACGGTGAGACGCGCGCTGCGGAGCAAGCGTTCGAGCTGGGCATAAATTAGGTCGGAGAGGACATCCGCAGTGCACGCACCGCGTATTCATCGCCGCCATCAGGCGGGGCGCTAACCAGCGGCACCGCAGCGCGGGTTACCTGGGGCAGCAATGCCGTTCAGGCGAACGGCGTGAATGGCACGTTTCGCCGCTTTGTCGGCCTGCAATAGGCAACACGCCCGCCGTGAGAGGCGGGTTGTGAGCATCGACACTTGCCGCGACCGGACTCGCCTCAGCCCTTCAGCGACGTTGCGCGATGGCCAGGCGGCGGCTCCGCACTTTCGGCGCAGCCGCCTTGTCCGATTGCGTGAAGCACTCCTTAGAATCGCCGCCCAAGCCCCACGTGCCTCGCGCCGGCTGGATGGAGAAGGGGTCGGCTGGTACGCATCATTTGCGCTTGTCCGGCAATCGCCCTGCGCCCCGGCCATGGCGCCGCGTTCAGTCGGACGCCTGGATTGTGCACGCGGGGACCACGTTGATTCGGATCCCGAAAGCTTCCTTTCAGCGATGCGGAAGACTTGGTGCTGCCGATGCTAAAGATAGCGATTGGGATAAAAGTGCCTCTATCATCATCGTCATCGTCTGTTTGGGCCGATGCCGGTGCGCACACCAGACCAACGGCAAGCACCGTAGCGATCAACAGGCCGACGCTCCTGGTCATGATTGATCTCCCGCGAATGGCGATGCGTGACATTTAGCTCCTCCTGCCGCTGTTCATCGGTTCAGCCTTTTGGTTGCGGCCGCGCGGGGAAAGGTTTCGCGCCGAACGCAAATTAGGATGGGAGTGCCCAATGTGGGCACTCTCAGCATGGTCGGCGCGCATGTTGCGCCCGCGTGGCGCGCACGCGCACGCCATAAGGCGTGTCACCGAACGCAAGGCGGAAGCTGCGATTGAAGTGCGATATGTCGGAGAAGCCGGCTCGCGCGGCGATCTCGCCGATCTTGAATCGTGCGCAATGCGGATCGCGCAGCATCCCGGCCGCGCATTCGAGGCGGTTGCGTAGAAGGTGCTGCGCGAAACTTCGCCCGGTCGGCTCCAGCAGCCGGTGCAGATAGCGCGGCGACATGCCGAGCTGTGCCGCCACGCTCGCCGGGTCGAGATGAGGCTCGCTCGCGCGCCGGACGATCGCGTTCAGCACCGCGCTCTGCCGCGCGACCCGCACGCCCCGCTCGCGTACCAGCGCGTGCGTGTCCCCGCGGACACCGAGCGCATAGAGCGCAAGATCGCGGATGTGCAGCGTCGCGAGCGTCAGGTCGCAGTCCTTTTCCAGCGAGAACAGCGAGGCGAGATAACCTTCGAGCAGCCGGATTCCGGGATTGTCGGAACCGACGCATCGCTGGATCGGCTCGCGGATGCCGGCGAGCAGCGGCTCGATCGGCGCGCGCTCCATGCAGACGGTCCAGGCCGTGGTGTCGTCGCGTGAATGGAGCGTACTCGGGCGCCGGCTTTCCAGGATGACCGCGCCGTGCGTCGCGTAGTGATCGAGACCATGCACGCCTTCGACCTCGAAGCGCCCGCCGCCGCTGATGCTGATCGAAATGAGATCTCGCCCGTCGGCGAGATGCGCTTGCCGGCGCGAAAAGCTCGAAGGCGCCCCGTCGACGTGGCCGGCGCCAACCGACCCGAAGCTTTTCGCGACCACCGCGAATTTGCGCCCGGTCGGAGAGCGGTTCTCAAAGTCGAGGTCCATGTTGAGCTTCATGAAGCCCTGCTGGCCTCGCACGATCTGGCCGGGCGGGAGCGCGTGATTGGAGACCCGGATCGAATTCTCGGCGACGGCGCTCATGAACGCTCTCCTTCTGAAGCGAATTGGCTGATGCGCGCGGCGTCCGCGTGGCGCGTAGCGCGTGCATGTCCGGTCGTGCGGTCGGCAGGATCGAATTTGAAGAAGGCGCCGCATGCCCGCGCGATTGGCGCCTGGGCCCGTCCGGGACGGATATCTAGTGACGCTCCAGCCACGGCTGTTTCCTATCCTGGCCGGCACAGGCGATCGCGGCGCCGGGAGGGACGTACATCGCGTCTTCACCGTTGGTTTCGCGCCAGAGGGAAAGGTTCGAGCAAAGCGTGGTAGTTTCCGTTGAAAATGAGTGGTAATCAGAGTCGAAAATGCGTTGAGCCGCACGACCTTGCACGGCTGACCTCATGTTCGAGCAATACGGTGGCCTGGCCTTCCTCTCGCGCGTCGTGCTGAGCTTCTACGACCGTGTTCTCGGATCGGTCCGGCTGGCGCCGTTCTTTGCCGACGTCGACATGCAGCGCCTGGTCGAGCATCAGGCCAAATTCATCGGGTCGGTCATGGGCGAGCCCGAAAGCCACACCGATGCCATGCTGTGGAGTGCGCATGCCCACCTGCAGATCGACGAGGGGGCGTTCGACGAGATGATCGGCCTGCTCCAGCTGACGCTGGAAGACTTCCGGATTGCACCGGCCGATGTCAGAACGATCATTACCGGCCTGAACGCGCGCCGGGCGCAGATCGTGCGCCCTCTCGGCAAGGCCTGATCGCCGCGCTCAATTCATCTTTGTCCGGCGTCGCTGAGCAGCTCGTAGATCTGCTCGCGACCGAATCCGAACAGCTCGGATCGCGGCAGCAGGCGGGTCGCGACGAGACCGGACGCCCGCGACCGTGTCCGCTCGGTGAGCGCCAGCAGTCCGCGTCGCAGCGACTGCACCAGGCGGTCCGCCGACTGCAGCGCGGCTCCGGCGACCTCGAGCCGTTCGGTCTGGCCGTGACGCCGATAGCGAACGATCACTTCACCTGAATCGAGTCCGGCCCGGATCCGCACGCTTCCTGCCGATTCCGATTCGATGATCGATTTGACCGCCAGCGCGGCGCGGCACGCGACCGCCGCATCGTTGTCGCATGTCGCGGCATCGAACAGGGCGGTGATGGCGGAGCCGCCGACCGCCGTGGCAACGCCACCGTGCCGCGCGACCAGGGTCTGGGCCAGTTCGAACAGCGGGTCCAGTTGCCGAAACACCGCATCCGGAGCGACCGAGGCAAAGCCGGGCAGCGGACTGACGATCTCGACCGACAGGATCGTTGCGTCGTGACGCCTGCTCTCGATGCTGGGTGATGGCGGCGATGCGGCGCCGGGCGTTGGCGCTGCGCCCTGGCCCGCCGTGTTCGGCGCCTTGACCACCAGCTCGCGCGCGGCGTCCGCCACCGCCTTCACTTCCACCGCCAGCGCGCTATTGCCGGGATCCAGCGCACGCAGCGCAAGCGCATGCCGCAAGGCGCGCGACGGGTCGCCCGCGAGCCGGTCGACCAGGGTTCGCAGCACGGTCGCCCGGAGCAGATTGACCTCGCTCGTGAGCGAGAGGCGCCAGGACTCGAACTCGCGGCAGCGCGGAAGCGACAGATCCTCGAGGAATCCGCCCTCCAGTGCCTGTGCGGCCTGTTCGAGCTCTGCGATGTCCGCCGACGCCAGCCGCTGCGACAGATCGCGGACGTGTCGCAGGTCGAGCTCGATCGATTGCGTGAGGAACGTGACCTGGCCGTGATCGGCGAGCAGGACATCCTGGCCGTCGACGTTCACGATCTTCCGGATTTTCGACAGGCTCCATCGCAACGCTGCGCGCAAATCGTCGGGAGTGTCCCAGAACAGCCCGCACAGTCTTTGCCGGCTCTGCGGCTGATCGGCGACCGCCAGATAGGCCAACAATGCACGCGTCTTGCGCGACGGCGGGAGATCGAGCGCCTTGCCGCGGTGGCGGACCGCGAAGGCACCCAGCACGCTGAGACGGAGCGGCGCGCCGACCTGATCCGACTCTCCCGTCACGATCATTCGCCCCGCCCCATTTTCCCGATCCGGTGGGCGGCACCCGGTATAGCGGCCCGCGCGGCGCGCGGGGGTGCGACAGCAGGGCGCAGTCTGTGCCGAGCGCGCACTCGGCTGTGCGCTCCATGCCTAAATTACTGATTCACCGCGGCTTTTCGAGTGGCAGCGATGAACGCCCCGACCTCGGCGCGAGACTGAGCCGCTAGGACGCCCGGCATTCGGCGGGCGGACATCAGGGAGAACCCCAATGACGGTCATTTCATCAACCGCGCCGCGCGGGACGCGTCGCAGTCTCGTCCGCATGCTGCTTGCCGGCGTTGCGGTCACGGCGCTCGCGTCGTCTTTCGCCACGCCCGCGGTCGCCGAGGAGGCGCGCGTGAAGGACATGAGCCTCGACGTGCAGACGCCGTACAAGGCGGCGATCGTGAAGGTCTCCTCGAGCGACGGAGCGAAGTGGGATACGATCCTGCCGGGTCAGGTCGGCTTCAATGCCGTGATGCGGGTCGACACCGCGTGGCCGGGTTACGTCGACCGCGTCGGGATTTTCCTCGGCAAATGCTCCAACACGGGATGCGCGGTCAACACGCGCGTCTATTTCGCCTGGCCCGCCTCGCGCGACTTCAATCGCAGCGACATGGTTCAGTTCTCGGTCGACAAGCTGAAGGGCGCGGCATCGGGCGTGTTCGGCGAGAGCTATGGCGAGACGATCCTGAAGACGTGCAACGACGGCCACGCCGACGCGAGCAAGCCTCACACCGAGTTCATCGGCGTCGACGTCTCGTTTACCGCCAATACGGCGACGACCGCC
>DATEKY010000307.1:0-4565 GCA_035277225.1 Xanthobacteraceae bacterium | reverse complement strand
AGAGCCGCCGCCAGTCCCATCACGAGGCTGATACTCGCCCCGAGCGACTGCCGCACGATCGTCTCGGCTAGCTTGCGTTCCTCGCCCTGCAGCGTCGCCAGTTCGGTGCCGAACTTGCCGCGCGCTCCCGCGAGGGTCTCGCGCGCTTGCGCCGACAGCGGCTGTGCGGCCATCTGCCGGTCCAGGTTATTGTTGTGCACGCCGAGCGCGATGGCGCCGAGGATCGCGATCGCGAGCAGGCTCGCGAGCGATGCCACCGCATTGTTGATGCCCGACGCGACGCCGGCCTGCCGCTCCGGCACCGCGTTGATCACCGACGTGGTCAGCGGCGCGACCGTGACCGCCATGCCGATGCCGAGCACGATCATCGGGACGAGCAGCGCGAGATAGGAACGCGCCGCACCGGGCATCGCGAGCAGCACGAATCCGACGCCTGCGATCGCCGGGCCGGCAATCAGCGGCAGCCGCGCGCCGAAGCGGTCGAGCAGGCCGCCGGCCCAGCGCGACAGAGCCACCATGATCGCCGTAAACGGCAGAAACGCCGCGCCGGCAAGCGTCGCCGAGAAGCCGTGCACCTGGATCAGCAGGAACGGCAGGAAGAACATCGCGCCGCCGAGCCCCGCATAGAGCAGCAAGGTCAGCGCGTTTACGCCGCTGAAGGCGCGCGAGCGGAACAGCGCGAGCGGCATCATGGGAACGCGGCTGCGCCGTTCCTCGAAGACGAAACCCGCAAGCAGCAGCACGCCGGCGACCAGCGACACGATCACCAGCGTATCGCCTAAGCCGCGGCCGGGCGCGGCGATCAGGCCGTAGACCAGCGCGCCCAGCCCCGAGAAGGCGAGCAGCGCGCCGCGCCAGTCGAGCCCGTGCGCGGCCGTCTCGTCGCGGCTCTCCGGCACATGACGCAGCGCGATCAGGATCGCCGGGAGCGCGATGAACGGATTGATCAGGAAGATCCAGCGCCACGACACGTGATCGACGATCCAGCCGCCGAGCACCGGGCCGATCGCCGCCGACAGCGCCGAGAAGGTCGCCCATGTGCCGATCGCGGCGCCGCGTTCGCTCTCGTCGAAGGTCGCGCCGATGATCGCGAGCGAGCACGGGATCAGCAGCGCGGCGCCCGCGCCTTGCAGCGTGCGCGCGGCAATCAGTTGCGCGATGTCGCCGGAGAAGCCGCACCACAGCGACGCGGCGGCGAACAGCGCGGTGCCGATGACGAAGACGCGGCGCCGCCCGAACTGATCGCCGGCCGCGCCGCCGACGAGGACAAGCGCGGTGAGCGAGAGCATGTAGGCATTGACCAGCCACTGCACGACGGCGGCCGAGGTCTTCAGCTCCGCCTCGATGGTCGGCAGCGCGACATTCACCACCGACTCGTCGATGTAGGAGATCGTCGAGGCGAGGATCGTGACGGCGAGCACCCAGCGCTTGTCCTGCTGCGGGCAGCCCGCGACCGCGCCGGTCGCGCGGATCGCGGCCTCGTCGCAGGGGCGGGCTTTCGGGTTGGGCATGGCGAGATATTAGCGGCATCATGGAGCTAGAGCGCGATTGTTTTGGGTAGAAGCGGCGCGGCAAACGCGGTGTGCTCCCTCCCCCCTTGTGGGGGAGGGTTGGGGAGGGGGCGCACACAGCGGGAACGTTTTTGTGTGGAGAGGCCCCCTCCCGGCGCTTCGCGCCGACCTCCCCCACAAGGGGGGAGGTGGAGCACGTGGCGCCTCCAACGCTTCCAAATCCGCTTCCGAATAAAGCGGCAAAGCTTTAGCTACGCGCCGCAATCGCGTCCGCAATCGCCACGGTGCGGCGCGCCATCTCGGCATGCATGCGCTCCACCATGCGGCCGTCGATCTGCACCACGCCCTTGTCCCTGTTCTCCGGCAGGTCGAACGCCGCGATCATCTTGCGCGCCGCCGCGATCTCGTCCGCCGTCGGCGAGAACGCCGCGTTGCACGGATCGATCTGGTTCGGATGGATCAGCGTCTTGCCGTCGAAGCCCATGTCGCGCGCCTGCGCGCACTCCTCTTCGAAGCCCTGCACATTGGCGATGTCGTTGAACACGCCGTCGAGCACGTCGATGCCGTATTCGCGCGCGGCGAGCAGGCAGGTCGCAAGCCACGGCAGCATCGGGGCGCGGCCGGGCAGGATTCGCGCGCGCGTCTCCTTCGCAAGGTCATTGGTGCCGAGCACGAAGCCGGTGAGGCGCGTCTCGGCGTCGGTCGCCGCAGCGGCGATCTGGCGCACGTTGAAGATCGCGGTCGGCGTCTCGATCATCGCCCAGATGCGCACCTTGTGATCGGTGTGCATGCTGAGCAGGCGCTGCGCGATCAGCTGGAGCTGTTCGCTGGTGGAGATTTTCGGGATGAGGATCGCGTCCGGCGCCGCCGCGGCGGCCGCGGTCAGGTCGTCGGCGAACCACGGCGTGTCGAAGCCGTTGGTGCGGATGAACACTTCGCGTGCGCCGAAGCCGCCGGCCTTGACGGCCGTGGCCACCTGAGTGCGCGCCGCGGCCTTGGCGTCGGGCGCGACCGCGTCCTCCAGGTCGAGGATCACGCCGTCCGCCGGCAACGTCCTGGCCTTCTCCAGCGCGCGGGCGTTCGAGCCCGGCATGTAGAGCACGCTGCGGCGCGGGCGGATGGTCATGAGTAACTCCGAAGATGAGGCAGACACGGTGCAACCCTCTCCCCTTGAGGGAGAGGGTGGCGAGCGAAGCGAGCCGGGTGAGGGGTTCTTTCTTGATTTCCGGTGACCCCTCACCCCGCCGCTACGCGGCGACCCTCTCCCTCAAGGGGAGAGGGTTAGAACCCTAGCCGCCATGCACCGCGCATGCCACTGTTTGGCCGATGCACGGGGGTAAGGTGTGAGTTCCGAGCGTTTCGACGTGGTCATCGTGGGCGGGGCTGCGATCGGCTCCGCGACGGCCTATTTCCTCACCCACGATCTCGGCTTTACCGGCTCGGTCGCCGTGATCGAGCGCGACCCGACCTACGCGCACGCCGCCACGACCCTGTCGGCCGCCTCGATCCGCCAGCAGTTCTCAACGCCGGAAAACATCCGCATGAGCGCGTTCGGGGTCGCGTTTTTCCGTGACCTGCAGGGGCGCTTCGGCGCGGAGGCCGACATCGGCTTCCGCGAGCGCGGCTACCTGCTGCTCGCGAGCGAGACCGGCGAAGACACGCTGCTCGCCAACCATGAGGTGCAGCAGGCCGAGGGCGCCGACATCGTGCTAATGGACCGCGAAGCGCTGGCCGACAATTTCCGCTGGCTCAAGACATCGGATCTGCGGCTCGGTGCATTCGGCCGCAGCGGCGAGGGCTGGTTCGACGCGCACTCGCTGCTGAGCCTGCTGCGCGGCGCGGCGCGCAAGAGTGCGACCTACATCCACGGCGAGGTTACCGGCATTATGCGCGGCGGCGCACGCATCAGCGGCGTGACGCTTGCCGACGGGCGCGAGATCGCCTGTGGCACGCTGGTCAATGCGGCCGGGCCGCAGGCCGGCGATGTCGCGGCGCTCGCCGGGATCAAGCTGCCGGTCGAGCCGCGCAAGCGCTGCGTGTTCGTGGTGGCGTGCCGCGCGGCGCTGCCCGGCATGCCGCTGATGGTCGACCCGACCGGCGTGTGGATCCGCCCCGAAGGCGAGGTCTATGTCTGCGGCGTGTCGCCGCCGGACGACGCCGATCCGCGCGCGACCGATTTCGACGTCGATTACTCGCTGTTCGAGGAGGTGGTCTGGCCGATGCTGGCGCATCGCGTGCCCGCGATGGAAGAGCTGAAGCTGCAGCGCGCCTGGGCCGGACATTACGACTACAACACGCTCGACCAGAACGCCGTGATCGGTGCGCATCCCGAGATTGCGAACTTGATCTTCGCCAACGGCTTTTCCGGCCACGGCCTGCAGCAATCGCCCGCCGCGGGCCGCGCGGTCGCCGAGCTGATCGTGCATGGAAAATTCGTCTCGCTCGACCTGGCGCTGTTCGGCTATGCACGTGTCGCGGCGGGGCGCGCGGTAAGGGAATTGAACGTGATATGATCGGACCGGAGGATATCAGCGCCGCCTACGCGCGCATCACGCCGCATGTGCGGCACACGCCGATGCTGCGCATCGACGGGCGCGATATCGGCGTGACGCTGGGCGCGCCGCTCGCGCTCAAGCTCGAGTTCCTGCAGCACACCGGTTCGTTCAAGCCGCGCGGTGCGTTCAACAATCTGCTGTCGCGCAAGGTGCCGGCGGCGGGCGTCGCGGCGGCGTCGGGCGGCAACCACGGCGCGGCCGTCGCCTATGCGGCGCAGCAGCTCGGCCACAAGGCGACGATCTTCGTGCCGGACGTGTCCGCCGCGGTGAAGATCGCCCGCATCAAGAGCTACGGCGCCGACACGCGCGTCGGCGGCGCACGCTATGCCGATGCGCTCGATGCGTGCGAGCAATTCATCGCGCAAAGCGGGGCGCTTTCGGTGCACGCCTATGACGCGGCCGAGACCATCGCCGGTCAGGGCTCGGTCGGGCTCGAGTGGGAGCAAGATGCGCCCGAGCTCGACACCGTGCTGGTCGCGGTCGGCGGCGGCGGACTGAT
>DATEKY010000306.1:0-2974 GCA_035277225.1 Xanthobacteraceae bacterium | reverse complement strand
GAGGTCTATGAGAAGGGCTCGTTCATGCCGGCCCCGATCTTTTTCGCGCACAAGATCCTGCGCACACTTTCGGAACAGCGCCGCTCGGGCAAACTGTTCGACCTCCAACCAGACGCCAAGAGCCAGGTCACCGTGCAATATGTCGACGGCAAGGCGGTCGGCTGCACCAAGGTCGTGGTCTCGACCCAGCACAACGCGCAAAACCGCAACGGCAAGAAATACACCCCCGGCATGGTGCGCGACATGATCGAGGGCGCGGTCGAGTCCTCGCTGCCGAAGGGCTGGATGCCGAAGAAGGCCTCCGACTTCCTCGTCAATCCGACCGGCAACTTCGTGGTCGGCGGACCGGATGGCGACTGCGGCCTCACCGGCCGCAAGATCATCGTCGACACTTACGGCGGCTATGCGCCGCACGGCGGCGGCGCGTTCTCCGGCAAGGACCCGACCAAGGTCGACCGTTCGGCCGCCTATGCGGCGCGCTATCTGGCGAAGAACGTCGTGGCGGCCGGCCTTGCCGAGCGCTGCACCATCCAGGTCGCCTACGCGATCGGCGTCGCCGATCCGATGTCGCTTCTGGTCGACACGCACGGCACCGGCAAGGTCGATGAGCGCAAGCTCGAGAAGGTGCTGCCGCAGATGTTCCGCCTGACGCCGACCAACATCCGCCGCACCCTCAAGCTCAACAAGCCGATCTACCGCCGCACCGCGGCCTACGGCCACTTCGGCCGCGCGCCAGAGAAGGACGGCGGCTTCTCGTGGGAGCGCACCGATCTGGCGAGCCAGCTCAAGAAAGAGTTCTGAGCCAACACGACTGTCATCCCGGAAGCCGCGCAGCGGCTATCCGGGATCCATTGAGCCACACCGCATGGCTTTGTTATGCGGATGGGTGGATCCCGGCTCTCCGCTTCGCGTCGGCCGGGATGACCACCTGAGATCATGAGCGACGAAGAGACACATCGGCACGGCGCGTTCTTCGGCCGGCGCAAGGGGCATCCCTTGCGCTCGCGCCAGGCCGAGCTGTTCGAGACGCTGCTGCCGCGGCTCGCGATCGATGTGAGCAAGCCGGCGCAGGGCCTGACTGCGCTGTTTCCTTCGCCGGCCGATGACGTACATCTCGAAATCGGCTTCGGTGGCGCCGAACATCTGCTCGGGCGTGCGAAAGCCAATCCGCGCATCGGCTTCATCGGCGCCGAGCCGTTCGTCAACGGCATGGCGAAGGCGCTCGCGGCAATCGACGACGCGAAGCTCGCGAACGTCCGCCTGCATCACGCCGACGCGGTCGATCTGCTCGACTGGCTGCCGGCCGCTTCGCTTGGACGGATCGATCTGCTCTACCCGGATCCGTGGCCGAAGCGGCGCCACTGGAAGCGGCGCTTTGTCAACGACGCCAACATCGTGCGGCTCGCGCGCGTATTGAAAGCCGGCGGCGAGTTCCGCTTTGCGACCGACTGGGCGAACTATGCCGAATGGACATTGGCGCGGATGATGCGTGCGCGCGACTTCACCTGGACGGCCGAGCGTGCCGACGACTGGCGCAAGCCATGGGTCGACTTCACGCAGACGCGCTACGAGGCGAAGGCGATCCGCGAGGGCCGCGTGCCGTGTTACCTGAGGTTCAAGCGCAACTGATCGAGATTACCGCCGCCACTGCGGCGGAGCCGCCGGCGCCGGCGATCCGAGCGCGCTGCCGCCCTCGATCGGTTTCTTCAACAGGCGGAAGCGATCCGGATCGAGCCGCGGCGCGGGGGCGGCCGGAGCCGGCGCAAGGGGCGCCGAAACGGTCGGCTGCGGCGGAATGCTCGGCGCCTGCGGCGTGATCGACAGTGTCGAGAACTCGTCGCGCGCCATCGCGTCGAAATCGCCGCTGTCGATGCCGCCCTTGCTGCTCATGGTGGCGCCGCGCCAGCGGTCGATGATGGTGTCGATGAAGTCCTCGGTCGCGCCGCTCGCCGGATCCGTCGTCACGTTGATGACGGCCTGGCTCTGCGGGATGAACCCCGTAGGAAGCTGCTTGAACTTGAGCCGCGTCGGCAGCGCAACGCCTTCGCCGAACGCCAGCACCTCACGGGTGCCGAGCGAGGGTACGAAGGCGAGCAGATTTGCCGCCGCGTCCGACACCGCGGAACGTACGATCGCCTGGTCGCGCTCGTTCGCCATGCGCATCGCAAACAGCGTCGAGCATTGCGAGATGATGGTGGAGTCGAGCTCGGCCGGGCGCTGGGTGACGAGGCCGAGGAACACGCCGTATTTGCGGCCCTCCTTGGCGATGCGCGAGAGCGCCTTGCGGGTCGGGCCGAAGCCGATCGAGCGGTCGGCGGAGGCGTAGCGGTGCGCTTCTTCGCAAACAAATAGCAGCGGGAACGCGCCGTCGCCCCACATGCCGAAGTCGAACGCCATGCGGCACAGCACCGACACCACCGAGTCGACCACTTCGGCCGGAAAGCCGGCAAGCTGCATGATGGTCATCGGCTTGCCTTCCGCCGGCAGGCGGAACAGCTGCCGCAGCGTGTCGCCCATCGTGTCGCCGCCGACGTTGGCGTTGTCGAACATGAAGGCGTAGCGCGGATCGATGCGCACTGTTTCGATGCGCTGGATCAGCTTGTGATAGGTCATGCGCGACGAGCGGTTCTCGAGCTTGCCCATGCGCTCGTCGATCAGCGCGATGAGATCGGCAAGGCGATACGGCACCGGCGTATCGCTGGTGTAGCCGGTGCTCTTCGGATCGGCGCGCTTGAGCACCGGACGTTCGCCGCTGCGGTAGTTCTGCGTGTAGTTGCTCTTCGCCAGCGGGATCAGTTCCGCCAGCACCGCGACCTCTTCGTCGATGCCGGGGCGGCCGGAGAAGAAGACGTCGATCGTCTCCTCGAAGTTGAACAGCCAGAACGGCAGCTTGAGGTTTCGCGGGTTGAGCACCAGCGCGCGGTCGCCGAAGCAGCGTGCGTATTCGTTGTGGCCGTCGAGCAGGAACAGGCGC
>DATEKY010000305.1:0-3920 GCA_035277225.1 Xanthobacteraceae bacterium | reverse complement strand
CTCGCCGGCTGCGAAGCCGCGTGGCAGATCGCCAGCCGCGGCATTCCGGTCGTGTTGCACGAGATGCGCCCCGTCCGCACGACCGCCGCGCACAAGACGGAGTCGCTTGCCGAGCTCGTCTGCTCGAACTCGTTCCGCTCGGACGACCGCGAGACCAACGCGGTCGGCCTGCTGCATGAGGAGATGCGCCGGCTCGGCTCACTCATCATGCGCTGCGGCGACGCCAACCAGGTGCCGGCCGGCGGCGCGCTGGCGGTCGACCGCGACGAGTTCGCTACCGCCGTCACGGCGGCGATCGAGACTAACCCGCGGATCACGATCAGCCGCGAGGAGATAGCCAGCCCGCCCGAGGGTTGGGACAGCGTGATCGTGGCGACCGGCCCCCTCACCTCGCCGGCGCTCGCCGATTTCGTCCGCGGCCTGACGGCTGAGGACGCGCTCGCCTTCTTCGACGCCATCGCGCCGATCGTGCACCGCGACTCGATCGACATGTCGGTCGCCTGGTTCCAGTCGCGCTACGACAAGGCCGGCCCCGGCGGCTCGGGCGCCGACTACATCAACTGCCCGATGACGCGCGAGCAATATGCCGCCTTCGTCGATGCGCTGGTCGCGGGCGACAAGACCGCGTTCCACGACTGGGAGGCGGCGACGCCGTATTTCGACGGCTGTCTGCCGATCGAAGTGATGGCCGAGCGCGGTGCCGAGACGCTGCGTCACGGACCGATGAAGCCGTTCGGCCTCACCAACCCGCACGACCCGACCGTGAAGGCCTACGCGATCGTGCAGCTGCGTCAGGACAACAAGCACGGCTCGCTGTTCAACATGGTGGGCTTCCAGACCAAGCTGAAGCATGCCGAGCAGGTGCGCATCTTCCGCACCATTCCGGGACTGGAAAAGGCCGAGTTTGCGCGCCTCGGCGGCGTCCACCGCAACACCTTCCTCAATTCGCCCAAGCTGCTCGATCCGACGCTGCGCCTGCGGGCGGCGCCGCGGCTGCGCTTCGCCGGCCAGATCACCGGCTGCGAAGGCTATGTCGAGTCCGCGGCGATCGGCGGCCTGGCGGGACGCTTCGCCGCGGCCGAACGGCTGGGCGAGACCCTCGCCGCGCCGCCGCCGACCACCGCGCACGGCGCGCTGCTCGGCCATATCACCGGCGGCCATATCGAGACGATCGATGCCGGTCCGCGTTCGTTCCAGCCGATGAACGTCAATTTCGGGCTTTTCCCGCCGCTGGCACAGGTGCCGACCAAGGGACCGGACGGCGAGCGGCTGCGCGGTCCGGCCAAGACCGTCGCGAAGAAACGCGCGCTGTCGCAGCGCGCGCTGGCCGATCTCGAGCGCTGGATCGCCGGTGACCTGATGCAAGCGGCCGAATAGATGGTGGCGGACGCGCAGGCCGCGCCTGATCACGACGTGCCGTCTGAGCTCACCGGGCGCTGGCGCCGCTCGGTCATACTCAAGCGTGATGTCTTCTCCATCGTGGAACGCGGCACGTTCGACGGAAGCGCGGACGCGGTCGTGCGGCGCATCGACGCCGTGCCGTGGTGGTCGCGCCCGATTGCCCGCCACTTTCTCAGGCGCGAGGCGCGCGCGCTTGCGGCGATCGGCCCCGCCGCCATCGCGCCGCCGCTGCTGTTCGAAGGCCGCCGCGTGCTGGTGCGCGGCTTCATCGACGGCGTGCCGCTGCACATCGCGCGGCCCGTGGGCGACCGCACCTACTTCCGCTCCGCGCGGTCGGCGCTGGGCAAGCTGCACGCCGCGGGCTTCACCCACAACGATCTCGCCAAGGAGCAGAACTGGCTGCGCGGCGCCGACGGGCGCGCCTACCTCACCGACTTCCAGCTCTCCTCGCGCTTTCGCGGCCGCGCGTTCCGCCTCGCCGCCTACGAAGACCTGCGCCACTACCTGAAGCACAAGCGCTCCTACGTGCCGGACGCGCTGACCGCGACCGAGAAGCGCATCCTCGCGCGCAAAAGCTGGGTCACCCGCATCTGGATGGCGACCGGCAAGAAGCTCTACATCGCGGTCACGCGGGGCCTGTTTCGCTTCACCGACCGCGAAGGCGGCGGCCCGCGGCTGGTCAACGACGCCCCGGTGATCGCCGCGCAGTTGAAGTCCCAGGCCCGGGTGCGCGACGTCGTGGTGCTGGCGTTTCCCGACCGCCGCGCCGGCACCGGGCTCTATGCCTTCGTCGAGGGCGAGGCCGGCGCCAGCGAAGACAGCCTTCGCGAGTTCGTCGCGCATAGCCTGCGCGCCCGCGCGCCCGAACGGCTGCAGCTGGTCGAAGCCCTGCCGCGCCGGGCCGACGGCTCGGTGCGCACCGAAATCCTCCAGCTCGTCGCGATGAATCAGGTCGACCAGGTCGACACCTTGATAGCTGACGAGACCGAGCGCCGCATCGTGACGAAAATCGTTGCGGATCGCCGCAATCTGCGTGATCGTTTCACCTTCTAGCGCATGATCTTCTCCGAAAACCGGTGTCCACTTTTCGGGATCATGCGCTAGCCGGAAAATCCGCATGAATCGCATGGCGGGCTAAATGCAGGAGGCCTGATGGTCGAACACTCGCCCCTCGTATCGACCATCGTGGTCGGCCTGGTGCTGGCGTTCGGCTTCGGCGCGGTCGCGCACCGGCTGAAGGTTTCTCCGCTCGTCGGCTATCTCCTCGCCGGCGTGGTGATCGGACCGTTCACGCCCGGATTCGTCGCCGATCAGCGCATTGCCAACGACCTCGCCGACATCGGCGTGATCCTGCTGATGTTCGGCGTCGGGCTGCAGTTCTCGATCAACGAGCTCTTGTCGGTCCGCGGCATCGCGGTGCCGGGCGCGCTGGTGCAGATCGCGGTCGCGACCGCGCTCGGGACGGCGCTCGCCTGGCTGCTCGGCTGGACGCTCGGCGCCGGCATCGTGTTCGGCGTCGCGCTCTCCGTCGCCAGTACCGTGGTCGTGCTGCGCAATCTGCAGGAGCGCCGCCTGCTTGACACGGAGCGCGGGCATATCGCGGTCGGCTGGCTGGTGGTGGAGGACCTCGCGATGGTCCTCGTGCTGGTGTTCCTGCCGGCGCTGGCGGACTTCGCCAAGGGCGCGACCGTTGCGCTCTCCGCCGTCGCGCTTCCGCTCGGCGTTACGCTCGGCAAGTTCCTCGCGTTCGCGGTGCTGATGTGGCTGGTCGGGCGCCGCGTGATCCCTTGGCTGCTGCATTACGTGGCGCACACCGGCTCGCGCGAACTGTTCCGCCTCTCGGTGCTGGCGATCGCGCTCGGCGTCGCCTACGGCGCCGCGACCCTGTTCGACGTGTCGTTCGCGCTCGGTGCGTTCTTCGCCGGCATGATCCTGAGCGAGTCAACGCTGAGCCAGCGCGCCGCGCAGGAAACGCTGCCGCTGCGCGACGCCTTCGCGGTGCTGTTCTTCGTCTCGGTCGGCATGCTGTTCAACCCGTCCGTGATCGTTTCGCACCCGTTTTCGCTGCTCGCGACGCTGCTGATCATCACGATCGGCAAGTCGGCGGTCGCCTACGGCATGATGCGGCTGTTCCGCTATCCGGAATCGAGCGCGCTGATGATCGCGGCGAGCCGCGCGCAAATCGGCGAATTCTCATTCATCCTCGCAGGCCTCGGCGTTGCGCTCGGCGTGCTGCCGACGGTCGGGCGCGATCTGATCCTCGCCGGCGCGCTGATCTCGATCCTGCTGACGCCGTTCCTGTTCGCGGGGGCGGACTGGATCTATGCGCATCACGAGCCGCCGAAGAAGGCGCCCGCCGAGCCTGCAGCGCCCGAGCCGCAGCCGCAGCCGCAGCCGGCGGCCGAGACGCCCACACGCGAGCCGGTGCACGCGACCAAGCTCACCAACCACGTGGTGCTGGTCGGCTACGGACGCGTCGGCAGCGTCGTCGGGGCCGCGCTCAAGGCCGCCGACGTGCC
>DATEKY010000304.1:0-2275 GCA_035277225.1 Xanthobacteraceae bacterium | reverse complement strand
CTGGAGAATTTTTTGCGCGGCTGGCTCGGTGGAGACATTCCGGGCGGCCACCTCATCGTGCTCGGCGCCGTATTGGTGATCGCGTCGCTGTTCCTCAAGCGCGGTGTGGTCGGCGCGCTCACGGCGGTCGGCCGCCGGTGGGGGCGGCGATGACGAGTTTTCTCACAGTGGAGCAGGCGAGCCGCCGTTTCGCCGGACTGCTGGCGGTCGACAGCGTGTCCTTCGCGATGGAGCGCGGCGAGATTTTAAGCCTGATCGGGCCGAATGGCGCCGGCAAGACAACGCTGTTCAACCTGATCAGCGGGCAGCTCAAGCCGACCACCGGCGCGATCATCCTGCGCGAGGAGCTGATCAACAACCTGCCGCCGCATGCGCGCGCGCAACGCGGCATCGGCCGCACGTTCCAGATCGCCAAGCCGCTGATCGGCCTGACGGCGCGCGAGAACGTGATGGTCGGCGCGTTCCTGCGCCATGCCGGGCACGACGCCGCTTACGCGGCCGCAGCCGCGGTGCTCGACGAAGTCGGGCTCGCGGCGCGAGCCGAAGTCCCCGCCGGCGAGCTCACCTTGAGCGAGCGGCGGCGGCTCGAAGTGGCGCGTGCGCTCGCGCTCGAGCCGGAGCTGATTTTGCTCGACGAGGTGATGGCCGGGCTGAACGCCACCGAGATCACCCAGGTGATCGAGCTGATCCGCCGGCTCAACGCGCGCGGCATGACGTTCCTCGTCATCGAGCACAATCTGAAGGTCGTGCGCGCGTTCTCGCAGCGCGTGATCGTGCTCGACCACGGCGCCAAGATCGCCGAAGGCACCGCCGCCGACGTGCTGAGCGATCCGGAGGTGGTGCGCGCCTATCTCGGCAAGAAGCACGCGGTGCCGGCATGAGCGCGCTGCTCGACGTGCAGGGGATCGGCTCCGGCTACGGCGACGTGCCGGTGCTGAGCGATGTCAGCCTGAGCGTCGGCGCGGACGAGATCGTCTCGGTGGTCGGCGCCAACGGGGCCGGCAAGACCACGCTGCTGAGCACGATTTCGGGGCTGCTGCCGTGCACCGCCGGTACGATCCGCTTCGACGGCGAACCGATCGAACGGCTTGCCGCGCACGACGTGGTGACGCGGCGCCTCGTGATGGTGCCGGAAGGCGGACGGCTGTTTCCGTTCATGACCGTGCTGGAGAACCTTGAGTTGGGCGCGTTCAACACCAGCGCGCGGCCGAACCTGAAGGCCTCGCTCGACGACGTGCTGGCGCATTTCCCGATCCTGGCCGAGCGGCGGGCGCAGCTCGCCGGCAGTCTCTCGGGCGGCGAACGGCAGATGTGCGCGATCGCGCGCGCGATGATGAGCCAGCCGAAGCTGTTGATGCTGGACGAGCCCTCGCTCGGCCTCTCGCCGCTGATGGTCGAGCGCGTGTTCGATCTGGTTCTGTCGCTGGTGCGGGAGAAGAACATCGCGGTGCTGCTGGTCGAGCAGAACGTCGGCGACGCGCTCGGCATGGCCAACCGCGGCTACATCATCGAACATGGACGCGTGATCAAGTCCGGCACCGGCGACGCGCTGCTCGCCGACCAGGACGTGCAGCGCGCTTACCTCGGGCTTTAGGACACGAACGCCATGACTCAAATCGTCATCGTGACAGGCGGAAGCCGCGGCATCGGCGCCGCCACCGCTCGCCTGCTCGGGCGCGAGAAGGCATCGGTCGTGGTGAACTATCGCAGCGCAAAAGCCGAAGCCGACGCGGTCGTGCGCGACATCGAGACATCGGGCGGCAAGGCGCTCGCGGTGCAGGGCGACGTCGGCAACGAGGACGACATCCTGCGGCTGTTCGCCGAGACCGACCGCGCCTTCGGCGCGCTGACCGGGTTGGTCAACAATGCCGGGATCACCGGCGGCACCAAGCGCCGGATCGAGACGCTGACCTTCGACGGCATCATGCAGACGATGCGCGTCAACGTCGCCGGACAACTGCTCTGCGCGCGCGAAGCCGTGAAGCGCATGTCGACGCGCCACGGCGGCAAGGGCGGCGCGATCGTCAATGTCTCTTCGTTGGGCGCGCTGACCGGCTCGCCCGGCGCGTTCATCGATTATGCGGCCTCGAAGGGCGCGCTCGACACCGCGACGCTCGGACTTGCGGCCGAAACCGTCGGCAGCGGCATCCGCGTGAATGCCGTGCGGCCCGGACTGATCGACACCGACATCCACAACGATCTCGGCATTCCGGATCGCGTCGCGCGCTTCGGACCGAAGATGCCGATAGGCCGCGCCGGAACCGCGCAGGAGGTC
>DATEKY010000303.1:0-2028 GCA_035277225.1 Xanthobacteraceae bacterium | reverse complement strand
GCGGATCTTCACCAGGCCCGCAGCCGCGCGCTCCATCGCCTCGTCCCAGGTGGCGGTCCGGAAATGCGTCCACGGGTTCGCGGGATCGACCAGGTCGTCCGCGGCCTTCGCCACGCCGTCCTTGCGCACCATCGGCTGCGTGATGCGCTGCGGGTTCGACACATAGTCGAAGCCGAAGCGGCCCTTCACGCACAGCCGGTTCTGGTTCGCCGGCCCTTCCTTGCCGGTGACGTAAAGCAGCTTGTCGTCCTTGATGTTGTAGGTGAGCTGGCACCCGACGCCGCAATAGGGGCACACGCTGTCGACCTTGCGGTCGGGGAAATGCGCCGCGGTGCGCACGTTATTTTCGTCGACCAGCGTGGACGGCATCAGCGCGCCGGTCGGGCAGGCCTGCACGCACTCGCCGCAGGCGACGCAGGTCGACTGGCCCATCGGATCGTCGAAGTCGAACACGATCTTCTCGTTGTGGCCGCGCCCGGCCATGCCGATCACGTCGTTCACCTGCACCTCACGGCAGGCGCGAACGCAGAGATTGCACTGGATGCAGGCATCGAGATTGACCGCCATCGCGACGTGGCTGCGGTCCGGCGCCGGATCCTTCTCGCGCGCCGGCAGGCGGCTCGATGCGATCTCGATCCGGTCGGCCCAGTTCCAGAACTTCGAGGCCGGGTCGTGCGACGTGCTGCGGTCGGGCTGGTCCGAGATCAGCAGCTCGAACACCATTTTGCGCGCAGTCTTTGCCCGGTCCGACGCCGATTTCACCTTCATGCCGGCCGTCGGCGTGCGGATGCAGCTTGCCGCCAGCACGCGCTCGCCTTCGATCTCCACCATGCAGGCGCGGCAATTGCCGTCCGGGCGATAGCCGGGCTCCGGCGCGTAACACAGATGCGGAATGTCGGTGCCGTTGCGCTTGGCGACCTGCCAGATGGTCTCTCCCTCGCGTGCGTGCACTTCCTCGCCGTCGAGCGTGAACGTGACGGTCTTCGGACCCGCGCCTTCGGCGGCGACCTTGTCGGCGGGCGCGGTGTGCGCGACGCCAGGCTTGCCGTCGCCCTGGGTAGCGCCGCCGGCCGCGCCCTTGGCGTCGTGGCCGTAGCCGCCGGGTGCCGAACCGTTCGTCTTGCCGGGCTTGTCGTTCATTGTGTCACCACTGGCCCAAAGGCTTGGTCAGATCGTCGCGGAAATATTTGAACACGCAGGTCAGCGGGTTCGGCGCCGCCTGGCCGAGACCGCAGATCGAGGCATCGCGCATGGCGGCGGACAGGTCGTTCAGCAACGCCTCGTCCCACGGCCCGGTTGCCATCAGCTTGACGGCCTTCTCGGTGCCGGCGCGGCAGGGCGTGCACTGGCCGCAGCTCTCGTCCTCGAAGAACTTCATCAGGTTCAGCGCCACGGCCTTCATGTCGTCCTTGTCGGACAGGATGACAACTGCGTGGGAACCGACGAAGCAGCCGTATTTTTCCAGGGTTCCGAAGTCGAGCGGCTCGTCCGCCATCGAGGCCGGCAGGATTCCGCCCGAGGCGCCGCCCGGCAGATAGCCCTTGAACACGTGGCCGTCCGTCATGCCGCCGCAATATTCCTCGATCAGCTCGCGGGCCGAGACGCCGGCCGGCGCGAGCACCACGCCCGGCTTCTTGACGCGGCCCGAGACCGAGAACGAACGGAAGCCCTTGCGCTCGCGCCGCCCGTGGCCGGTGAACCACGCGGCGCCTTTCTCGACGATGTCTCTGACCCAGTAGAGCGTCTCGACATTCTGTTCGAGCGTCGGGCGGCCGAACAGGCCGACCTGCGCGACGTAAGGCGGGCGATGGCGCGGCAGGCCGCGCTTGCCCTCGATTGACTCGATCATCGCGGACTCTTCGCCGCAGATGTAGGCGCCGGCGCCGCGGCGCAGGTGGATCTTGGCGTGCGGCGACAATCCCGCCTCGGCGACGCGGGCGAATTCCTCGCGCAGCATCGCGATCAGCTCGGGATATTCGTCGCGGATGTAGACGTAGATATCGGCCGCCTCGACCACCCAGGCGGCGA
>DATEKY010000302.1:0-13910 GCA_035277225.1 Xanthobacteraceae bacterium | reverse complement strand
AAGCAGCCCCTCACCCGGCGCGCGGCTCGCTTCGCGAGCCACCCTCTCCCGCAAGCGGGAGAGGGGAAGAAGCGCGCGTTACGCCCCGATCGTCGCCTTCACGATCTTGTCCGGGTTCTGCACCGGCTCGCCGCGCTTGATCTTGTCGACGTTCTCCATGCCGGAGATCACCTTGCCCCACACGGTGTATTGCTTGTCGAGGAAGCGGGCGTCGTCGAAGCAGATGAAGAACTGGCTGTTCGCGCTGTTCGGGCTCTGCGCGCGCGCCATCGATGCGGTGCCGCGCACGTGCGGCTCGGCGTTGAACTCGGCCGGCAGGTTCGGATAGTTCGAGCCGCCGGTGCCAGTGCCGTGCGGGCAGCCGGTCTGCGCCATGAAGCCGTCGATCACGCGGTGGAACACGATGCCGTCGTAGAAGCCTTCCTTCACCAACGTCTTGATGCGCTCGACGTGCTTCGGCGCAAGGTCGGGGCGCAGCTCGATCACCACGTTGCCCTTGGTGGTTTCCAGCGTCAGCTTGTTTTCATTGTCAGCCATGAGACCTCTGCCTTCCTGCTATTGCGTCTGTCTATGAAATTGACCCGGAACGGCCGCCCGGCGACCGCACCGCCCATCGAGTCGGTGAACGGCATCGGCGCGCAGCGGTCGACCGCTTCGGCCACCGCCGCGTAGTAGAGCTGCCGCTCTTCGTCCGTGACCGGCCGCGCGAAATTGACCACGCGCGGCTTGCCGAACAGCTCGCCGGAGCGCTTGAAGCTCACCTGAAAGGTGAGGTCAAGCGGCTGGCGGCCTTGATCAAGCGGCGGCGGACTCCAGCATTCCGCGAACGCCGCCATCATGTCCTGCAGCGTGTTCACCGGGGTGCTGGGCCGGACCGGCCGCGGGTTCGATCTGACGATCTCGATCGACAGGATCGCGCCAACTCCCTGCGCAAGCGCTGCGCCGGCGCACAGACATGCGGCGACAGCCAGCGCCGGCGCGCGGATCATTTTGCGTCCGCCGCGACCTGCACCTTCGTCATCTTGTCGGGGTTCTGCACCGGCTCGCCCTTCTTGATCTTGTCGACCACGTCCATGCCGGACAGCACCTCGCCGATCACGGTGTACTGACCGTTCAGGAACGAGGCGTCGCCGTAGGTGATGAAGAACTGGCTGTTGGCCGAGTCGTTGCTGTTGCCCTTGCGCGCCATGCCGACGATGCCGCGCTTGTAGGGCACGTTGGAGAACTCGGCCTTGAGGTCCGGATACTTCGAGCCGCCGGTGCCGTTGCCGTTCTGCCCGTCGCCGGTCTGCGCCATGAAGCCCGCGATCACGCGGTGGAACGGCACGCCGTCATAGAAGCCGTCGCGCGCAAGCTGCTTCAGCCGCGCCGCATGGCCGGGCGCGATGTCGTTGCGCAGCTTGACGACGATGCGCCCCTGCGTGGTGTCGATCAGCAGCGTGTTCTGCGGATCGGCGCCGGCCGGCAGGCCTTTCGGCGCTTGCGCGAGGGCGGGACCGGCAAGCAGCAGCGCGCCCAGCAGGGCCAACATACGGATCATCTTGAACTCCCAATTCTAGCTGCCGGATTTTCCGGCGAATTTGGCTTTCAGCCGGGCCGCGACCGGCGCCGGCACGAATTCGGTGATGTCGCCGCCCATTTTGGCGATTTGCCGCACCAACGTGGCGGTGATCGGGCGCGCCGAAGGGCTCGCCGGCAGGAAGACCGTCTGCACCCCCGGTGCCATCGTGCCGTTCATCCCGGCCATCTGCATTTCGTAGTCGAAATCGGTCGAATCGCGCAGGCCCCGGATCAGCACGGTCGCCTTCTCGCGCTGCGCGGCGGTGATCACGAGATCGTCAAAGGTGACGCAGGCCAATTCGGCGCCGGCCTTTTTGGCCACCGGCCCGCAGACCTCCTTGAGCATCGCGAGGCGCTCTTCGGCCGAAAACAGCGGCGTTTTGCCCGGATGGACGCCGATCGCCAGCACCAGGCGGTCGCAAAGCCCGGCCGCCTGCCGAACCACGTCCAGATGGCCGTTGGTGATGGGGTCGAAAGAGCCAGCATAGAGCGCGGTTCGGGCCATTTCCGGGGTATAGACCATCATCCGACGCGGGCAAACCGGGACCGATCCCAATTCTCGTTTGGTCGCGCAATCTGCGGCGAGCCGGTGCCCACTTCACCGGATTGCGCTCCGCCCGCTCCCCAAGAACGCCGCAAGTCATCACGGGCCGGTCGCGGAATCTTGCGTTAAGCTTTGAACCTTTCGCTCCCATCTCGCGTCTAACAGACAGAAGGGGCGCCGCAGATCGGGACACGCGGCGGACGGAGCGGAAAATGTTCAAGATTTACAGCATCATGGCAGCTGCCGCGTTGATCGCTGGCGCGCTTGTGGTTGCGCCCAGCCTGCGCGAGGTCTCGGCCTCGACGCGCACCGACATCACCCAGACGACCGCCACCGGCAAAGGTGACCGCCTCGACATGGCGGCCCGCCTCGCCTGCCGCCAGCAGTCCTGGCCCTATCTCGACCGGTCCTGCGTGCGCGATGCGCGCACCGAGTCCGGCTCGGCCCGCCAAGTCCGGTTGGTCACCCCTGACCGCCGCTGAGTGTTGAGAGGCGAAAGCCTTTCACCTTGGGGACTGATGCCCAGTCCCCGCTTCGACCGGGAGCGTTGCTCCCTTGACGACCCCAAGTGACCCCATACTGTCCCGGCTCTAACCAGCCGGGACTTTTTTTATGCGCACCCTTTTTCTGATCGCATCGTTGCTGCTCCCCCTTCCCGCCGCGGCGCAAACCCCGCCCAGCCCGTCCGAGCTGCGCGTCTATGCCGGGCTGCACGCCGCCGCCGCGAAAGGCGACGCCACCGAGATCGCGCGGCTGATCGCCGCCAAGGAAAACATCAACGCGCAGGATCCGCACAGCCGCACGCCGCTGATCGTCGCGGCACACTTCCGCCACGTCGCGGCGGCCGAGGCGCTGATGAAGGCGGGCGCGAACGCCAACGCGCTCGACGCGCAGAAATACGACATCGTGACCATCGCGGCGGTGAACGACGATGTGCCGATGCTGAAGGCCGCGCTTGCGGGCGGCTGCAATCCGAAGAACATCACCAGTCCCTACAACGGCACGGCGCTGATCGCCGCCGCCCATCTCGGGCACGAGGAGGTCGTGCGGGCCCTGATCGCGGCCGGCGCGCCGCTCGATCACGTCAACAATCTGGGCTGGACCGCGCTGATGGAGTCGATCGTGCTCGGCAACGGCGGCAAGCGCCACATCGACACGCTCGAGGCACTGGTGAAGGCCGGCGCCAATCCGAACATCGCCGACCGCCAGGGCGTGACGCCGCTCGGCCACGCGAAGCAACGCGGCTATGCCGCGATGGTGCGGATACTGGAGGCGGCGGGGGCGCGCTGACTTATCCCTCCCTCGTAGGAGGGTGGCTGCGAGCGCAGCGAGCAGACGGGTGGGGCAGCGCTCGCGGATCGATCCCCACCCCCCGGCGCACTTCGTGCGCCGACCCTCCCCTTCGGGGAGGGATTCAGCGCCGGCTCGCTGCCAGCAGCACGCCGGCGCCGGCGATCAGGATCCCGCCGGAAACGCGATCCGCGATCAGCTGCGCGCGGGCCGACACGGCGGCGCGCAGGCGCGTCGCGCACAGCACCCAGATCGCATCCCCGATCACCGTGATGACCCAGAAGGTCGCGGCGAGCAGCCACAGCTGCGCCTGCCGTCCCTCGCCGTTGCTGAGAAACTGCGGCAGGAACGCGGCCTGGAAGATCAAGGTCTTGGGATTGGCGAACGCGACCGCAAAGCCGCGCGAGAAGGCGCGCTGGGCCGACAGCGGCGCCGGCGTGGAGGGCTTGCGCGCCTTCCACAAGGTCTGGATGCCGAGGAACAGCAGGTAGGCGGCGCCGACGAAGCGAATGAGGTCGAAGTTCTGCGCGAACAGCTCGACGATCCACGACAATCCGGCCGCGACAACGGCCAGCTGGATCATCACGCCGATGTTCACGCCCGCGACCGCGATCAGGCCGGTGCGCGCGCCGTGGGTCAGGCTGGTGCCGACGATCAGCGCGACGTTCGGACCGGGCGTCGCGATCAGCAGCGCGGTCGCGGCGACAAAGACGAGATAGAGTTCAATGCTCATAGTTCTTCTCTGCGCATGACCTTATCCGAAAACCGCTTCGCATCCCCGATCGGGGTCGAGGACATGCTTTTCGGGATCATGCGCCGCCGTTCTCCTCTTCGGTCAGCCGCTCGACCGAGACGACGCGCTCGTCATCGGCGGTGTCGAACACGATCACCCCTTGAGTCGAGCGGCCGGCGATGCGGATGCCGTTGACGCCGGTGCGGATCAGCTGGCCCTTGTCGGTCACCAGCATGATCTGGTCGGCGTCCTCGACCGGGAACGAGGCGACGAGCTTGCCGGTCTTGGGCGTGATCGACATCGCCACGATGCCTTTGCCACCGCGTCCGGTGGTGCGGTAATTGTACGAGGAGGTGCGCTTGCCCATGCCATTCTCCGACACGGTCAGCACGAACTGCTCGGCCTCCGACATCTCGACATAGCGCTGCTCGCCCAACTCAATGGCGTCGCTGCCGTTCTCCTCGCTGTCCGCCGCACCCTCCTCGCCTTCCTCGCCGCGGCGCACCGCGCTCGCGCGCTTGAGATACGCGGCGCGCTCGTCGGCGGTCGCCTCGACATGGCGCAGGATCGTCAGCGAGATGACCTTGTCGCCCTCTTCCAGATTGATGCCGCGCACGCCCATCGAGGTGCGCCCGGCGAACACGCGCACCTCCGGCACAGGGAAGCGGATACACTGGCCGCCCGCCGCGGTGAGCAGCACGTCATCCGCCTCGGTGCAGATCTGCACGTTCACGATGCCGTCGCCCTCGTCGAGCTTCATCGCGATGATGCCGGAGGGGCGCACGTCGGAGAAATCCGACAGCTTGTTGCGCCTGACCGTGCCGCGCGTGGTGGCGAACATCACGTCGAGCTTGTCCCAGGTCGTCTCGTCCTCGGGCAGCGGCATGATCGTGTTGATGGTCTCGCCCTGGTCGAGCGGCAGGATGTTGATCAGCGCCTTGCCGCGCGCCTGCGGCGCCGCCAGCGGCAACCTCCAGACCTTCTGCTTGTAGACGCGGCCCGCCGAGGAGAAGAACAGCACCGGCGTATGCGTGTTGGCGACGAACAGGCGGGTGACGAAATCCTCGTCGCGCGTCTGCATGCCGGCGCGCCCCTTGCCGCCGCGCCTTTGCGCGCGGTAGGTCGAAAGCGGCACGCGCTTGACGTAGCCGAGATGCGACACGGTCACGACCATGTCCTCGCGCTGGATCAGGTCCTCGTCCTCGACCTCGTCGACCTGCTCGACGATCTGGGTGCGGCGCGGCGTGGCGAAGTCCTTCTTCACCTGCGCGAGCTCTTCCTTGACGATCGCCTGGATGCGCGCGCGCGAGCGCAGGATGTCGAGATAGTCGGCGATTTCGGCGGCGAGCTTGTCGAGCTCGTCCTTGATCTCGTCGCGGCCCAAGGCGGTGAGGCGCTGCAGGCGCAGGTCGAGGATCGCCCTCGCCTGCACGTCTGACAGGCGGTAGGTGCCGTCGGCCGCGAGCTTGTGGCGCGGGTCGTCGATCAGCTCGAGCAGCGCGGCGACGTCCTGCGCCGGCCAGTCGCGCGTCATCAGCGCCTCGCGCGCTTCGTTCGCGTCCTTCGAGGCGCGGATCAGCCGGATCACCTCGTCAATGTTGGCGACCGCGATCGCGAGGCCGACCAGGATATGAGTGCGGTCGCGCGCCTTGTTCAGCCGGAACTTGGTGCGGCGGGAGACGACCTCCTCGCGGAACGCCACGAAGGTCGTCAGCAGGTCCTTCAGGTTCATCACCTGCGGACGGCCGCCGTCGAGCGCCACCATGTTGGCGCCGAACGAGGATTGCAGCGCGGTGAAGCGGTAGAGCTGGTTGAGCACGATGTCGGCCATCGCGTCGCGCTTGATCTCGACCACCACGCGATAGCCCTCGCGGTCGGACTCGTCGCGCAGCGCCGCGATCCCTTCGATCTTCTTCTCGCGCCAAAGCTCGCCGATGCGCTCGACCATCGCGGCCTTGTTCACCTGATACGGAATCTCGGTGATGATGATCGCCTCGCGGTCGCCGCGCAGCGTCTCGATCGAGACCTTGCCGCGCATCACGATCGAGCCGCGGCCGAGGTGATAGGCCGAGCGGATGCCCTGGCGGCCGAGGATGATGCCGCCGGTGGGGAAATCCGGCCCCGGCACGATGCCGATCAGGTCCTCGATCGAGAGGCCGGGATCGTCGATCAGCGCCACACAGGCATCGACCACCTCGCCGAGATTGTGCGGCGGGATGTTGGTCGCCATGCCGACCGCGATGCCGCCGGCGCCGTTGACCAGCAGATTGGGAAAGCGCGCCGGCAGGACGACCGGCTCTTTCTCGTTGCCGTCGTAGTTCTCCTGGAAATTGACCGTGTCCTCGTCGATGTCGGCGAGCAGCGCCATCGCGGCCTTGGTCAGGCGGCTTTCGGTGTAGCGCATCGCCGCCGGCGGATCGTCGTCGACCGAGCCGAAATTGCCCTGCCCGTCGATCAGCGGCAGGCGCATCGAGAAGTCCTGCGCCATGCGCACCAGCGCGTCGTAGATCGCCTGGTCGCCGTGCGGGTGATATTTACCCATCACGTCGCCGACGATGCGCGCCGACTTCACGTGCTTCTTGTCGGGCGTGTGCCCGTTCTCGTGCATCGAATAGAGGATGCGCCGGTGCACCGGCTTCAGCCCGTCGCGCGCATCGGGGAGCGCGCGCGCCACGATCACGCTCATCGCGTAATCGAGATACGAGCGCTTCATCTCATCCGTCAGGGACACGGGACGGATGTCCGAGGGCGAGGAAGGCTCGCCGGGCTTGTCGTCTTCGTTATCGGCCAAGGGGAAATTCCGGGAAGCGATTCAAGGTGCGATTCATATAGGTGATTTGGCTCCTGCGGGCCACCTCAAAGCGCGCAATTTTGGTGATAATTTCCTTTGTTATTTCAAAGTGTTGCGAGACGCTCTGGAGGCACCCGAAGGCGCGTCGCCGGAGCCGCTGCGGCATGCTAGGGATGGCCCTCGGTTCCTTGTTGGTGGAGCATGATCTTGTCCGAAAACCGGTACCCACTTTTCGGGATCATGCTCTGCGAAACGCCGCCATCGCGATGACTCTTCCGCTCGATTTCCTGGTCTCGGCGCTGGTCACGCTGTTCGTCGTGGTCGACCCGGTGGGGCTGACGCCGGCCTTCATCGGGCTCACGGAGGGCCTGCCGCGCAGCTCGCGGCGCCAGGTCGCGCTGCGCGCCTGCCTGATCGCGTTCGCGATCCTGGCCGGCAGCGCGCTGATCGGCGACTGGCTGCTGCGCATGATGTCGATCTCGCTGCCGGCCTTCCGCATCGCGGGCGGATTGCTGCTGTTCTCGATCGCCTCCGAGATGGTGTTCGGGCTGCGCATCACCCGTCAGGCCGAAGACGCAGAGCATGCGCTGGAGGAGCACGTGCGCAACATCGCGGCGTTTCCGCTCGCCATTCCGCTGATGGCGGGCCCCGGCGCGATCACCGCGAGCGTGCTGCTCGCCGGCCGCGCCGGCGGCGACCCGCTGCGGATCGCGCTGCTGATCGGCATCATCGCCGCCATCATGGCGGTGTGCCTGCTCGTGTTCCTCGCGGCCGCCCGCATCGAGCGGCTGCTCGGCGCGACCGGCAATACGGTGCTGTCACGCCTGCTCGGCGTGCTGCTCGCCGCAATGGCGGTGCAGTTCGTGATCGACGGCGTGAAGGCGGTGATGGGGGGCTAGCCAGGGCCTGTCGGCACAAGGGCACGACATCCGCTCTTCCGCGCAAGCTGACCTTCCCCCGGCGGAATGTGCGGGACATCGCCCCTCACCCGCTTGGCACGCCGACCGCCGCTAAACTAACATCAGGAACACTGGACGGGGGAAAGCCAGCCGCATTGGACGGTCGACCTTTCCCCATGGGGTGATCAACGCAGGCAGCCTCGGGGGGCACTGCAATGACCAGTATTTCGGCTCCGCCAATGCCGATGCCGCCACGCGGCTATCTGGCTGTCATCCGTGGCATCGACCGGTTCACGGATCTGACCGGGTACCTCTTCGTCCTCTCCATCATTCCCCTGATCTGCGCCAATGTGATCGAAGTTTTTGCCCGCTACGTCTTCAAGGCGCCGACGATCTGGGCGCTCGATGTGACGACGATGTCGTACGCGACCCTGTTCATGCTGGGGTCCGCATTGGCGCTGCTGAAGGGCGCTCACATCCGAACCGACATGCTGTGGGAAGCATTCTCGGACCGAACGAAGGGCATGATCGACAGCCTGGCGTTCCTGCTGTTCTTCCTGCCGACGATGGCCGTGCTGTTCTTCATCTCGATTGACGATTTCCTGTACTCGCTCTCGATCGACGAGCGCGCGAGCTCCGGCGCCTGGACTCCGGTCCTGTGGCCGCTGCGCGGCGTCATTCCGCTCACGGCCTTCATGCTCTTCGTGCAGGGCATCTCGGAACTCATGAAGAGTCTGTGGGCGTGGCGCACAGGCGCGTTTCTGTCCAGGCACGAAAAGATCGAGGTCTGAGCGCCATGAGCTTCGCCGAGGCACTCGGACTGATCATGCTCGTCGCCATGGTCCTGGTCATTTTCGTCGGCTTCCCGATCTCCTTCACGCTGCTGTTTCTCGCGATCATTTTCGGCGGCGTGGGACTGGGCTGGGAGCTGACCTTCAATCTCGCCTATCTGCAGATCTGGGGCACGATGAAGGACGAGATCTTTCCTGCCGTGCCGTTGTTCATTTTCATGGGCTACATGACCGAGCAGGCCGGCCTGATGGAGCGGTTGTTCGGTGCGCTGCGCAGTTTGCTCGCACCCGTGCGCGGCTCGCTCTATCTCGCCGTCATTCTCACGGCGACGATCTTTGCGATGGCGACGGGCATCGTGGGCGCCGCCGTGACCGTGCTCGGCATCATGGCAGCCCCGATGATGATCAAGACGGGCTACGACGCGCGGCTGTCATCGGGCGCAATCGCCGCCGGCGGCACGCTCGGCATTCTGATCCCGCCCAGTGTCATGCTGGTGGTCATGGGCCCGGTCATGGGCGTGCCCGTCAACCTGCTCTATACCGCAGCGTTCGGGCCCGGCTTCCTGCTCGCCGGCTGCTACATTCTCTATACGCTCAGCCGCAGCTTCATCAATCCGAAGCTTGGTCCGGCCATGACGCGGGACGAGCGCAGCGCCGCCTACGAGGCGATGACCACGGAAAAGGTGAGCGCTCCGGTGGTGGCACTGGGTCTCGCCTGCCTGGTGGTGATGACCTATGTGCTGGTGGACTGGATCATCGGCCAGGCGGGCCTTCCGCGGTTTGCGATCGCGATTGCTCCCATGGGAGTCAGCGTTTCCGCGGTCGCTCTGGCTTTGGCCCTGCTGAACGCAATTCCTTACGCGCAGAACGCCTACTTCCGCGCCGTCGTGGTCGGCATTGCGCCGCTCAGCGCGCTGATCGGATTTACGCTCGGCACCATCGTCGGCGGACTGGCGACGCCAACCGAGGCTGCCTCGTGCGGCGCTTTCGGCGCCGCGCTTCTGGCGCTCCTCTACGGCCGGCTCAGCACGAAATCGATCACCAATGCGGCAATCGGCACGATGGTGACCTCGGCCATGGTGCTGTTTCTTGCCGTCGCCTCCAACGTGTTCGGCGCAGTCTTCACCAAGCTCGGGACGGCGAGCCTCATCACCAACTACCTTCTGGCGTTTCCTCTCGGCGACTGGTGGAAGCTCGCCTTGATCATGGCGATCTTTTTCGTACTGGGCTGGCCATTCGAGTGGCCGGTGATCATCCTGGTGTTTCTGCCGATCGTTCTGCCGGTGGTCGAAAAACTTCAACTCGGCCTGAACAAGCTCGATTTGCTGATCTGGTTCGGAGCTCTGACCGCGGTCAACATGCAGACGTCGTACTTGAGTCCGCCGGTCGCAATGTCGGCCTATTACCTGCGCAACGTCGTCCCGCAATGGAGCCTGTCGACGATCTACCGGGGCATGTCGGACTACATGGTGATCCAGGTCATCGTGCTCGCGCTGCTGCTGCTGTACCCGCAGGTCGCGTTGTGGCTGCCGAGCGTGGTGCGATAAGGGCCCGGCCGTCCAGAGCATGATCCCGAAAAGTGGGCACCGGTTTTCGGAAAAGATCATGCTCCACGACAACCTAGAGCGAGATGACGATTCGAAGAAAAGTCATCTCGCTCTGGATAAAGAAGGGCGGCCGCGGCCGCCCCTCAACAGAATTGCTCACACGACGCGCGTCTTCATTTCTTCTCAGGGAAGTAGTGGTCCGCCTGCACATTGTACGGCGGGAACATGAAACGCTTGGCCGGCACGACCTTCGCCGCATAGGCCTTCTGCGACTCCAGGACCTTTTTGAAGAACGGGTTCTTGGCGGCCTCGGCCGCGGCGAAGTCGTCCCAGGTCTTGAGGAACGCCTGGTTGATCTCGGGCGGCGCCGTCAGCAGGTTGACGCCGTGCTTCTCCTTGAACTCCGCGATGGCGTCGGCATTCTGCCGCTGGAACTTCGCCCACCAGCGCAGGAACGTCTCCGATGTCGCTGACTTGATCGCTTCCCTGTTCTGCTCCGGCAAGCTGTCCCAGACGTCCTTGTTGAACGCGACCTCGGCGACCGATGCGCTTTCGTGCATGCCCGGCGTGTAGTGATATTTCCAGACCGTATGCAGTCCGAGGCGCAGGTCTTCCACTCCGCCAACCCACTCCGCGCAGTCGATGGTCCCGCGTTCCGCGGCGGGAAGAATTTCGCCGCCGGGCATATTGACGACCGCCATGCCCATCTTGGCGTAGAGCTGCCCGACGATGCCGGTCTGGCGGCACTTCATGCCCCTGAAATCGGCCAGATCCTTGATCGGACGCTTGAACCAGCCGAGCGCCTGCGGGCTCGGCGGAATGCTCGGGAACGCGACCAGATTGAGCTTCAGCTCCTTCTGATAGAACTCGTTCCACAGCTCGAGGCCGCCACCCTCGTAGACCCAGCCGATGAAGTCGACGGCGTCCATGCCGACGATGCCGGCCGGCGTATTGGAAAACAGCGTCGCGGTGACGCTCTTGCCGTACCACCAGTAGGAAATGCCCCAGGCACCGTCGATCACCTTCTTGTGCGTGCCATCCATGATTTCGAACGGCGGCACAACCGCGCCGCCCGGCAACGACTCGATCTTGAGCTGGCCGCCTGTCAACTTCTCCACGCGCTCGGCGAAGAACTTGAGCGCATCCTGCGTTGTCGACGATGGCGGCACCGCCGACTGGATCTTGAGGGTTCGAGGCTGTTGGGCGAGCGCTGTGCCGGCGAACGCCAATGTAGCGCAGGCTGCGGAGACCGCGATCCTCCTGAGCGAACTCATTTTCATTGTGTGTTCCTCCCTTGGCAGAGTGCGGGCAAGCCGTCAGGCGACCAGCACGCGAACAGCCTAATGCCGCGGGCTACCTTCAACCAGAGCGTTACGGTCGCACCGTCCGGCTGGCGGGGCCGGGGCAACTGCGGTTAGGCTTAGCCATCGATCAAGCAACGGGGGGTCAGCATGCCGAAAATCCAGCGCATCATCGTCCCGGACATCCGGCCACCGGTCAGCCACTATTGCCACGTCACGCGCGCCGGCCCCCATGTGTGGGTTGCCGGCGTCGTCGGTCAGGCGCCGGACGGCAGCATCCCGTCCGACGTCGTCGCCCAGTTCGACCTTGCCATCGCGGTGATGGACAAGTGCCTCAAGGCAGCCGGCGCCGGCCCTGAGCACGTCGTCAAGGTGCAGGTCTTCATGACCGACATCACGGAGCGGCCGAAGATCAACCCGCGCCGCATCGCGTATTTCGGCGACAATCTGCCGGCCTCGACGCTGGTCGAGGTGAAGGGACTGGTCGACCCGCGCATGAAGGTCGAGATCGAGTGCCAAGCCTACGCGGAATAGGAACGCATACTCGGACCGTACATCAACGATCGTCCGGATCGAGGACGCGCCCCTAGCCGTTCGCCGCCCGCTCGCGCGCCTTCTTGAAGCCGGCGACGAAGCGCGCCAGCGTCCGCGAAGTGACGCCGCGCGGCAGCATCACCTCGATCAGCGAGAACAGGCCGCGGCGCTTCACCGCCTGCTCCAGCGCGGCGGCAAGCTCGGCCCTCGTCGCCACGCGCACGCCATGCCCGCCGATCGAGCCCGCAATGTCGGCGAAATGCCAGTCGTCGAGATCGTTGAACGCGCTCTCCGGCTGGAACACGCGCAGCATCTCCCAGCTCGTGTTGTTGAACAGGATCACAATCGGATCGAGGCCGTAGCGGCGGCAGTTGCCGAGCTCCCAGCCGGTCATCTGGAACGCGCCGTCGCCGACGAGAATGAGCGGGCGGCGGCCGGTCGCGGCCGCGACACCGATGCCGGCGGGGACGCCGAAGCCCATGCCGGCGTAATAGCCGGGCGCGGCGAGCGCGGTGTTCTCGATCTCCATCGCGGTGAACAGGCAGTCGCCGATGTCCGACGTCATCGGCATCACGCCGTGGCGGTCGAACAGGTCGTTGACCGCGGTTGCAATGTCCGACGGCATGATCGCCTTGCCGTCGGCCGGCATGCCGCGCGCGTATCGCACCGGCTTGACGGCGCGCCGCTTGCCGCGGCCGTGCGGCTTGGCGCGCTTGAGCAGCGCGCCGACCAAATCGTCGAGCGGGATGTCCGGATAGACGTGGTGGCCGATGCGCACCGTGCGGTCGATCGCCAGCACGCTGCGCCGCTCGAGCATGTGCGAGAGCGCGAAGTTCGTGTCGGAGAGGATCACGCCGAGGAGAAGCGTGAGGTCGGCTCTGTCGACCACCGCGCTGACATCGGTCGCGCCGGCCGAGCCGAAATAGGTGCCGATCAGCGCGTCGGATTTCTCCAGCAGGCCGCGGCCCATGAAAGTCGTCACCACCGGGACGTTGAGCTTGCGCGCGAGCCTGGTGATGCGGTCCTCGATGCCGTAGCGGCGGATCTCCACGTCCACGATGATGACCGGCGATTTGGCCGTGGCGAGCCGCGCGATGATTTCGTCGGCGCATTCGGCCAGCGCCGCCGGATCGCTCGCGCGCCGCGGCAGAATGGGCACGCGCTCGACCTGCGCCGCCACCATGTCGCGCGGAAACTCGATGTAGACCGGTAGCGAGCGCTCGCGCGCGGAACGCAGCACGCGCGCGATCTCGGCCGGCGCGGTCGCGGGATCGTTCAGCACCGCCTGGTCGCAGGTGACTTCGCGGAAGATCGCAAGCTGCGTGTCGACGGTGCGCGCCTGATGGTGCAGCAGGAAGCCGCCGGAGCGCTCGCGCGCGCCGGGCGCACCCGCGATCACCACGACCGGCGAGCGTTCCGCATAGGCGCCGGCGACCGCGTTGACGACATTGAACGCGCCCGCCCCGTAGGTCACGACCGCGACGCCGAGGCCGACGTGATAGCGCGCCGCCGCATCCGCCGCGAAGCCGACCGCCGGCTCGTGGCTCAAGGTGAAGTGCGGCAGGATACGGCTTTCCTCGATGACCTTGAACAGCGGCAGCACGAAATCGCCGGGGATCCCGAAGATTTCGCGCGCACCGTGGTCCTTCAGCGCCTGCAGCAATGCGACGGCGAGAGTAGGCATGCGCGGATTAGAGCATGGTCCCGAGAAGCTTGTCCCGGGCTTGGCGCAATAGGCTCGCGCGAGCGGCCCTAGATGCTCCCCACTTTCACCGATCCTGCCTTTGCCTCGGGCTTGGTCGCGCCCGGATTGCCGGCGACCGGATGACGCGCGTTCTTTGTCCGCCCCAAGAGTCGCGCCTTCGCCCGGCCACGCTTGTCGGCATATTCCTTGCCGTCGATCGGCCCGACATGCGGCGG
>DATEKY010000301.1:0-4199 GCA_035277225.1 Xanthobacteraceae bacterium | reverse complement strand
TCGATCCGAAGGACAACGAGAAGCTGCTCGGCATCAAGGCGATCCAATACGACATCGTCTGCAACGGTGTGGAACTGTCCTCCGGCGCGATCCGCAACCATCGCCCCGATGTGATGCGCAAGGCCTTCGCGATCGCCGGCTATCCGGAAGAGGTGCTGGAGCAGAAGTTCGGCGGCATGCTGCGCGCGCTTTCGCACGGCGCCCCGCCGCACGGTGGCATCGCGCCCGGCATCGACCGCATCGTGATGCTGCTCTGCGGCGAGGAGAACCTGCGCGAGGTGGTGCTGTTCCCGATGAACCAGCGCGCCGAGGATTTGCTGATGGGGGCGCCCTCGGATGTGACGCCGAAGCAGCTGCGCGAGCTGCACATCCGGCTGAATTTGCCGGAAAAGGGCTAACGCGGAACCTCATCCTGAGGAGCCGACGCGTCAGCGTCGGCGTCTCGAAGGATGACCACAGACACCGAACGTGCCGCCATCCTTCGAGGCTCGCTCCGCTCGCACCTCAGGATGAGGTCGGTGTTTGTTACCGTCCATTGCTCGCTTCCACCTGAAAGCGCGCCAGCGCGGCGAACGGATCGCTGCGCATCGCGTCGATCAGGTCCGCCATCGCGACCTTGCCGCGCGGGGTGAATTTCACCGACAGCGTTCCACCCGGCGCCTCGACGAAGCGCGCGATCGCGCCGGCGATCGCCATCGCGTCCGGATTGGCCAGCGCGAGCTGCATCGCCACGGCGCGGATCTCCGTGACAATCGCGCGCCGCGCATCCTCGCGCGAAGCCCGCATCGTGAGCGCGCGCTGCGCCACCATCAGGTCGACGCCGCCGTTGTCGCGCAGCGCGATCTCCAGCGGCCCGGCCTCGATCTGCGCCGCCATCATGACGGCCTGCAGCGGGTTGAGCGAAAACACCTCGCGCGCCACGTTGCTGACCGACGCACGCGCCGCCGCGGTCAGCACGCTGCCGATCTCGAGCGTCACCGGCTCGACCGCGAAGGCGCGCGTCGTCTCGGTCCATGCGGCGCCGAGATCGAGGTTGACCGAGGTGCTGGTCATTCCGGCGGCGGCGAGCAGGTTGAACGGCTCGGGGTCGCTCGCGTCCACCGGACCGCTCATCTTCAGCGTTGCGCGCGAGCGCGTCGGGATCGGCCCGACGAACTGGCCCCAGCTCAGCCCGAGCGTGTCGATGATGACCGGCTTGGCGCCCGCCTTGTAGGGCGCCTCCAGGTTCCTGACCTCGATTCCCTCAAGCAGCAGCAGCATCGCGGCGAGCTGGTCCGGCCCGGGCGAGCCGCGCATCGTCGCGAACTGCGCCGAGGTGCGCATCAGGTTGCCGATGTCGAGCGCCTTCAGCGCGAAGCGCCCGACCTTGACCGGCCCGAGCGGGGCACGCGCGTCGAGACCCTCGAGCGCGAATTCGCCGAGCTTGCCGTTTGCCAGGTTGCTGAGGCGGATGGCGCCGAGACGGAACACGCCGTCGGGTGTGTCGAACGACAGTCCGCGGATTTCGGCGCCGCCGAGCGACGCGCCGTCGTAGATCGCGGCGATCTTCTCGATGAAGTCGCGCATCTGCGCCGGCGTCAGCCGGTCGGACGGCTGCTGCGGCATCGCGTCGAACGCCGCCATGATCTGGGCGAATTGCAGTTTGGACGGGTTGATGCCGATCTCGTTCGCCGTCATCCCCTCGATGCGGATTTTGACGCCGTCCATCGACATCGTGTAGGCGCCGGCGGTCAGTTGGCGATAGGAGCGGTAGATCTTGTCGTCCTTGGCGCGCGCCGGATCGAACATCGCCAGCGTCGCGTTCGCGTCGAAATCGTAGGCCGCGAGGGCGGCCATCTCGCCGGTCATGGTCTGCGGCTTGCCGGCGCTCTCCAGCTTGCTGGCGATCGTGACGCGGTCGATCGTGATCGCGGCGATGCGGCCCTCGCGGATGTCGCGCAGCGCGACCCCCGAATAGGTGTACTCCTGCGGGCCCATCGCCGGCGCGTCCTGCGGCGTGATGCTGCCGGTCACGGTCGGCGCCGTGACCGAGGCCGCCGTCATCGCGGCGAACTGCTCGAATACGAAGCGGTGCACGTCGGTCGGTGCCGCCGGATCGAGCCGGCGCAGCGGCCCTGCCGGTCCGCTGTAGTTCACGATCTCGATGCGCGGCATCTTGTAGGCGAGCTTCATCCGGGTGTTGAGCCGGATGCTGCCCGTGGCGTCGACGTCGGTCGCCTCGATGCGCTCGGCGGAAAATCGCCCGGCCTCCGCCTGCTTCACGCCCACCGCCGTGAAGCGCCCGATCTTCACCATCACCGGCGGCTGCGCGGCCGATTCGCCCGAAATGTCCGTAATCGTGACGGTGCGCGTCCACATGTCGAACGACACCGGGCCGTGACTCGCCTTGGCGCCGCTCTGCCGCACCGCCGCGAAGGCGGCCTCGACCTCGTTCGCCACCTGGCGCTGAACGTAGAACTGGAAGCCGAAAAAGGCTCCCGCCGCGATCACGATGACGGCAACCAGCGTCCCCAGGATTTTGACCATCAGGCCTGCTCCGTGATTGTCGCGCCGACAAATGCCATAGTGTTGCACCCGACTGGAGTGTGGCAATGGCTTCGACGATCTCCGACGATCTGCGTAACGGCGCGCTGGTCTATCACCGCTCGCCGAAACCCGGGAAGCTGGAGATCCAGCCGACCAAGCCGCTCGGCAACCAGCGCGACCTCGCGCTCGCCTATTCGCCCGGCGTGGCCGCCGCCTGCGAGGCGATCGTCGCCGATCCGGCCGCCGCCGCCGACCTGACCGCGCGGGCCAATCTGGTGGCGGTGGTGTCGAACGGCACGGCGGTGCTGGGCCTCGGCAATATCGGGCCGCTCGCCGGCAAACCGGTGATGGAAGGCAAGGCTGTGCTGTTCAAGAAATTCGCCGGCATCGACGTGTTCGACGTCGAGATCGATGCGCAGGCGGTCGATCACGTGGTCTCCGTGGTCGCGGCGCTGGAGCCGACCTTCGGAGGGATCAACCTGGAGGATTTCAAGGCGCCGGAATGCTTCGACATCGAGGACCGGCTGAAAGAGCGCATGAAGATCCCGGTGTTCCATGACGACCAGCATGGCACCGCGATTATCGTCGCCGCCGCTGTGCAGAACGCGCTGGAGCTGGCCGGCAAGACGATCGGCGAAGTGAAGCTCGTCGCCTCGGGCGCAGGGGCGGCGGCGCTCGCCTGCCTCAATCTGCTGGTCGCGCTCGGTGCGAAGCGTGAGAACATCTGGGTCTGCGACATCGAGGGGCTGGTCTACCAGGGCCGCGAAAAGCTGATGGACCGCTGGAAGTCGGTCTATGCGCAGAAGACCGACAAGCGCACCCTCGCCGAGGTGATCGACGGCGCCGATATCTTCCTCGGGCTCTCGGCGCCCGGCGTGCTCAAGGCAGAGATGGTCCAGCGCATGGCGCCGCAGCCGCTGATCATGGCGCTCGCCAATCCGACGCCTGAGATCACGCCCGAGGAGGCGGTCGCGGCGCGCCCCGATGCGATGATCTGCACCGGGCGGTCGGACTATCCCAACCAGGTCAACAACGTTCTGTGTTTCCCCTATATCTTCCGCGGCGCGCTCGATGTCGGCGCGACCACCATCAACGAGGCGATGAAGCGCGCGGCGGTCGACGCCATCGCGGCGCTGGCGCGCGAAGCGCCCTCGGAGGTCGCGGCGCGCGCCTATGGCGGCGAGGCGCGCACCTTCGGCAAGGGCTCGCTGATCCCCAACCCGTTCGATCCGCGGCTGATCCTGCGCATCGCCCCGGCGGTGGCCAAGGCCGCCTGCGAGTCCGGCGTCGCGGCCCGCCCGATCACCGACTACGCGACCTATGAGGAGCGGCTCAATCGCTTCGTATTCCGCTCCGGCTTCATCATGAAGCCGGTGTTCGCCCAGGCCAAGGCCGAGCGCAAGCGCGTGATCTACGCGGAAGGCGAGGACGAGCGCATCCTTCGCGCCACCCAGGTCGTGGCCGAGGAGGGGCTCGCTTTCCCGCTGCTGATCGGCCGGCCGGCCATCGTCGAGACGCGGCTCGAGCGCTACGGCCTCTCGATCCGCCCGGGGCGCGACTTCGAGCTGATCAACCCGGACGACGACCCGCGCTACCGCTCTTATGTGAACGCCATGGTCGAGGCGGCCGGCCGCAAGGGCGTGACGCCGGACGCCGCCCGCACCCTGGTGCGC
>DATEKY010000300.1:0-2074 GCA_035277225.1 Xanthobacteraceae bacterium | reverse complement strand
GCAGGATTGGCAACACGATGCCCGGGCTTCATACTCCCCAAAAAACGGAGGGAGCTCATGGGCGCGATAGACAGGCGGGACTTCGTGCGATCGGCGGGCGCGCTCGCGCTCGCCTCCGCGTTCGGCGGCGTGGCGCAGGCGCAGGACTACCCGAGCCAGGACATCCGGCTGATCTGCGGCTTCCCAGCCGGTAGCGGCGCCGATATTTTCGTGCGCTACTTCGCCGAGAAACTGCGCCCGATCGCGGGCCGCACCACCATCGTGGAGAACAAGCCGGGCGCCAACTCCAACGTCGCGACCGAATTCGTCGCGCGCTCCAAGCCGGACGGCCACGTGCTCTATCCGTTCGCCGGCACCACGGTCGCCGCCAGCATGCACCTGTTCAAGAACCCTCCGGTCGATGTCGGCAAGGCGCTCAAGGTCGCCGCCACCACCAGCAATCTCGCCTTCATGCTCGTGGTCGATGCCAAGAGCCCGTACAAGACCGTGGCCGAGCTGACCGCCGCGATGAAGCAGAAAGGCGACAAGGCGAGCTACGCGACCGCGGCCAATCCGGGCCGGATCATGGGCGCGATCTACAGCAACACGACGGGGATCAAGGCGGTCGAGGTGCAGTACCGCAGCGCGCCGGATTCCCTCAACGAGCTTGCCAACGGCAAGATCGATTACGGGATGCACGATCCGATCTTCGCGCTGGCGCAGGCGCGCGCCAACCGCGTGCGCATCCTCGCGGTCTCGACCAAGGAGCGGCTGCTATCGCAACCCGACCTCCCGACCATGACCGAGTCCGGCGTCCCCATGGACCTCTCGCTGTGGTGGGGCGTTATGGTGCCGGTGGCGACGCCCAAGCCGATCGTCGACAAGATCAACGCGTGGTTCGGCCAGATCGTCGCCACCGAGGAGACGAAAAAGTTCCTCGCCGATGCCGGTGCCGATCCGATGATCAACACCCCCGAACGGGCGACCGAAATGTTCCAGACCGCCATCAAGGAGTGGGGCGAGTACGTCCGGATGGCCAAGATCGAGCCGATGTAGCTCCCCGCCTGGTGCCGAACTGGGCAGCGGCATTCCGCCTCAACATTGCATTTTGGTAATGTGCCCAGGCTGCGGAATGTGTGATAGGTCAGGCGCAACAAAGAGCCGCCCGTAAAAGGGTCAGGCCGTTTCGAGGGGAGGCTCGTGACAGCAGAGACCGCTGCGACCCTGGTGGATGCGCGTGCGGAGCCGCGGCGGATATCGTTCGCCTGGCTCTGGCCGACGTTCCTCCTCGTCATCCTCACCTTTCTGGTGATCTATCCGGTCGCGATGCTGCTGCTCGGCGCGCTCACCAACACCAATCCGGTGGTGGACGGGTTCGGCGTGTTCGACCTCTCGCTGGCCAATTTCATCACCGTTCTCGGCAACCCGAATGTCCATCTGGCGCTGGCCAATTCACTGATCGCCTGTGGTGGCGGCACCGCGCTCGCGGTGCTGATCGGGCTGACATTTTCGTGGGTGGTGGTGCGCACCGACACGCCGTGCAAGGGCTTCATCTCGGCGGTGAGCATGATCCCGCTGTTCGTGCCGCCGCTGGTTGCCGCGGTCGCGTGGTCGATTCTCGCCTCGCCGAAGACCGGCCTGCTCAACACGATGCTGAAATGGGTCGGCATCGAGTGGCGCTTCAACTCCTATTCGATGCTCGGGATGATCGGCATCTTCGGCATCTACTACGCGCCCTACGTCTACATGTTCACGGCGTCCGCGCTGCGCAACATGGATCCCGCGCTGGAGGAAGCCGCGGAGGTCTCCGGCGCTAGCGCGCTGCGCATCCTGCTCACCGTGACGTTCCCGCTGATTGCGCCCGCGATCATCTCCGGCATGCTGCTCTCGTTTATCGTGATGCTCGGCATCTACGGTATCCCGGCGGTGCTCGGCACGCCGGGCGACATCCCGGTGCTCACCACCTACATCTTCAAGCTCACCAACTGGTCGCCGCCGCTCTACAGCACCGCGGCCTCCGTTGCCATCGTGCTGATGGTGGTGACGGGCTTCCTGGTGTGGCTCCAGGCGAAGGTCATCTCGCGGCGCAGCTATA
>DATEKY010000299.1:0-3035 GCA_035277225.1 Xanthobacteraceae bacterium | reverse complement strand
CGCCAGGCACGAATGCTGCTCGTGATCCGGACACAGCCCGCAATCGTAGGGGCATCCGAATTCGGTGCGGTTCTGAAACGCGAGCGGCTTGTCGCCCGGCTTGATGTAGTCCTTGCACAGGCGCCAGTAGGCGGCATCGGTAGACAGCAAGGTCGATTGCATGCCGTGCTCGCGGCAGCGCTTCTCGTACCAGACTTCATCGCCGAGAATCTGGATCTTGGCCGGCACCAGCGCCAAACAAGTCTCGCACAGCGACTGCGTCTGGCCCCAGAAGACATAGGGGCGGGACCTACGCAAAGGCGCGTTCATGGACACTCTCTGGCTTGGGCGCGGTCGCGATCATCACGACGGCGTAGACGAGCACGGCGGCGGAGAGCAGATGGAACAGCGTGAACGGACTGATCAGCGTGCCGTAGGGCTTGAAGAACTCCCACACGAAGCGCTGCGCACCGTAGAAGCCAGCCGCGAGATAGAAGCCTTGCGCGATGACGAAGCGGTCGTGCCGCAGCACGCGCCACAGATAGACCGCGGCAAACGCCGCCATCGCGAGGCTTTCGTAGAGCTGCACCGGATGGCGCGCTACGCCATCGCCGAAGTCATGCGCCCACGGCAGATTTGTCGGCGTGCCGTGGGTGAAATCGTCGAGGCCTGAGAGAAAGCAGCCGACCCGCCCAACCGCGACGCCGACCGCGAACGGCAGCGCGAAGCGCGCACCGGTGCGCAACCTGATACCGGCGATGCGCTTGTAAACCTCGATCGCCACAATCGCGCCCGCGACCGCACCTTCGATCGAGCGCGCGACGCCCGACTGGCCCGAGAGCCACAGGTTCGCGCTGCCGAACGCAACGGCCCCGACGCCGGCGCCGAAAACGAGCGCCGCGATGTAGTTCAGCCGCAGTGGCTGCGGCACCGGAAACGACACGCGCCCCGAGCGCATCAGCCACAATCCGGCCGCGCCAGCCGCGAGCCAGGCCAGCACGTCGAAACCCGCGTGGATGAGGAAGCCGCCCATCGCCGCATTCCCGCCGGAACCCGAGCCTATGCGTGCGAATGAGAGGCCCGCAATAGCCGTTGGTCCAAATCGGCAATTTTGCGCTATGATCGCGCTGCGCGCTTCGCGGCGCGGCGTCGGGAACAGAGAGCAGGGGTTCGCAGTGCGTTGTCCGGTCGCGGTGAAGAATGTGCGTCGGGTGCTGTGTGTGTTCCCGAAGTACACGCCGGCCTTCGGGACGTTCCAGCACGCCTACAAGCTGATGTACCGCGTGAAGGCGTTCATGCCGCCGCAAGGGCTGCTGCTGATCGCCGCCTACATGCCGCAGAGCTGGCCGGTCCGCTTCATCGACGAGAATATTGCGCCTGCGACCGCCGCCGATCTCGCCTGGGCCGACGTGGTGCTGGTCACCGGCATGCACATCCAGGCCGACCAGATCCGCGACATTCAGGCGCGCGCGCACGCGGCCGGCAAGGTGACCGTGCTGGGCGGCCCGTCGGTCTCGGCCTCGCCGGAAATGTATCCTGGCTACGACTACCTGCATGTCGGCGAGATGGGCGACGCGACCGATGACCTCATCTGCCGTCTCGACGAGAGCGCCGCGCGCCCGGCCGCGCAGCGGGTGATGCAGACCAAGCAGCGCCTGCCGCTGACCGACTTCCCGATCCCGGCCTATGCCGCCATTCCGTTCGGCCGCTATCTGCTCGGCACCTTGCAGTTCTCCTCGGGCTGCCCGTACACCTGCGAGTTCTGCGACATCCCCGGGCTTTACGGCCGCCAGCCGCGCATGAAGACGCCGCAGCAGATCGTCGCCGAGCTCGACTTCATCTTCTCGCAACCGAACCCGCCGGCCACGCTTTATTTCGTCGACGACAATTTCATCGGCAACCGCAAGGCCGCCAAGGAGATGCTGCCGCATCTCGTCGAGTGGCAGAAGCGCAACCACTATCCGGTGATGTTCGCCTGCGAGGCGACGCTGAACATCGCCAAGCAGACCGAGATTCTCGCGCTGATGAAGGAGGCGAATTTCACCGGCATCTTCGTCGGCATCGAGACGCCGGAAGCCGACGCCCTCGACGCCATCAAGAAGGGCCACAACAACGCCGTCCCGATGCTGGAATCGATCAAGGTGCTCAACAGCTACGGGCTCGAGGTCACGTCGGGCATCATCCTCGGGCTCGATTCCGACAGCGACGACACCGAGCAGCGGCTGAAGGATTTCATCGACATCTCGAACATCCCGATGCTGACCATCAACCTGCTGCAGGCGCTGCCCAAGACGCCGCTGTGGGACCGGCTCAAGCGCGACGGGCGGCTGCTCGAGCAGGACTCGGGCGAGAGCAACGTGGTGTTCCTGCGCCCGCACGACGAGGTCGTGGCGATGTGGCGGCGCTCGATCGCGCACGCGAACGATCCCGAGAAGTTGTTCGAACGCTTCCGCCATCAGGTCGAGGCGACCTACGTCAATCGCAAGGTCACGCCCGCGAAGGGCAAGCTCACCTGGCCGAACCTGCGCGGCGGTGCGGTGCTGATGTGGCGCACCGTTCTCTACATTCTCATCCTGTCGAACTTCCGCGGCGCGTTCTGGAAGACCGCCAAGCATGCGCTCCGGCACGGCCAGATCGACGGCATGCTCGGCGCGGCGTTCATGGGCTATCACCTGATCCAGTTCACGCGCGAAGCGCTGCGCGGCGACCAGAACGCCTCGTATTACTCGGCCAAGAACCGCACCCTGCCGATGGCGGTCGACAAGCCGCCGGGTGAGCGCGTCGCAGCGTAGCGGTCTGCGTAGCCCGGATGAAGCGCAGCGAAATCCGGGATGAGCGAACGCCGGCCCCGGATTGCGCTTCGCTCCATCCGGGCTACGAAACTCCACCGCTCGGCATCAGCTCGATCGCCCACAGCGTGCGGTCCGCCACATCCTTCAGCGTCACCGTCATGACTTCGCTCGCGCCGTCGATCGCCACATGGCCGAAGAACTGCAGGCCGAAGCACGGCGCGAGATCGTCGCCCTGCTCCTTGCTGCAGGCATTCTGATAGACCG
>DATEKY010000298.1:0-4369 GCA_035277225.1 Xanthobacteraceae bacterium | reverse complement strand
GCATCCGGACTTCTTCGCGATCCTCGATGAGGCGCGGGCGCGGCCGATCCGCCACGTGATGATCAACACCAATGGCTTGCGTATCGCGCGCGAGCCGGATTTTGTGGCGCAACTCGCCGAGCGCAAACGCGGGCTCGAAGTTTACCTGCAGTTCGATTCGCTCGAGCGCGACGCACTGATGAACCTGCGCGGCGCGGACCTGCGCCGCGTGCGCCAGGAGGCGCTGGAGAATCTGGAGCGGCACAACATCTCGACCACGCTGGTCGTCACAGTGAAGCGCGGCGTCAACGAGCACGAGATCGGGCGCATCGTGCAGCACGCGCTCGATTGGCGCTGCGTGCGCGGCGTCACGTTCCAGCCGGTGCAGGACGCAGGCCGCAACGAGGACTTCGACCCCAAGCGCGACCGCGTGCTCTTGTCCGACATCCGCCGCGCGGTGGCGCGCGATTCGGGCGTGTTCGGCGCCGACGACATGATCCCGCTGCCGTGCAATCCGGAGCAGATCTCGATCGGCTACGGGCTGCGCAGCGGGCGATCGGTGCTGCCGGTCACCTCGATGGTGCCGCGCGAGGAATTGATCGCGATCACGCCGAACACGATCAGCTTCGAGAAGCAGCCGGTCCTGAAAGAGAAGTTCATCGAGCTGTTCTCGCTCTCCTCCGGGCCGAACAACTGCGCCGAGCGGCTGCACGAGTTCCTCTGCTGCCTGCCCAAGGTCGAGGCGCCGGCCGCGCTCTCCTACGAAAATGTGTTCCGCGTGGCGATCGTGCAGTTCATGGACCGCTACAATTTCTGCGTCGGCGGGGTGAAGCGCTCCTGCATCCACTTCGTCACGCCGAATGGACAGATCATCCCGTTCGATACGTTCAACCTGTTCTACCGAAATGGCGCGATCGACAAGATCCGCGCTGCGATGAAAGCGGAGGCCCTCGCATGAGTCCACCCGAACTCCCGCCGCCGATGCGGCACTATTCGGCCGGCCAGATCGCCCTGATCGTGATCGGCATCATCCTGCTGCTGCCCGGCGCCTGCGCGGTGTTCTTCATGACTCAGATGGGCGGCGAGGTGCGCTGGAGCGACCCGATCACCCAGATGATCGTGGTTCTCTGGGCGATCTGCTTCGCGGTCTCGGCGCTCGGCGTTGCGCTGATCGTCTGGGCGCGCAAGCGGGCACGGACCGCGCTGTGAGTGTTCCGGGAATCGCTGAAAAACACCAAGAATCGATTGCCTTTCGGTCATCGATCCCTATATTGCGGCGCAATATCGCGCCCCCGGTTCGGCGCCCGTAACCCTTGGAATCACACATGAATCTCCGAAACGTGGCGATCATCGCCCACGTCGACCATGGCAAGACCACGCTGGTCGACCGGCTGCTGCAGCAGTCCGGCACCTATCGCGACAACCAGCGCCAGGTCGAGCGCGCGATGGATTCGAACGACCTGGAGCGCGAGCGCGGCATCACCATCCTCGCCAAGGCGACCTCGATCCTGTGGAAGGATACCCGCATCAACATCGTCGATACGCCGGGCCACGCGGATTTCGGCGGCGAGGTCGAGCGCATCCTCAACATGGTGGACGGCGCGCTGGTGCTGGTCGACGCCGCCGAGGGTCCGCTGCCGCAGACCAAGTTCGTGGTGTCGAAGGCGCTGCGCATGGGGCTGAAGCCGATCGTGGTGATCAACAAGGTCGATCGCCCCGACGCGCGCGCGACCGAAGTGCTGAACGAGGTGTTCGACCTGTTCGCCGCGCTCGACGCGACCGACGAGCAGCTCGACTTCCCGATCCTCTACGGCTCGGCCAAGCAGGGCTGGATGTCGGACAAGCTCGACGGCTCGCACGACCAGGGCATGACGCCGCTGTTCGAGCTGGTGCTGCGCCACGTCAAGCCGCCGGTGATCGAGGAGGGCCCGTTCCGCCTGCTCGGCACCATCCTGGAACCCAATCCGTATCTCGGCCGCATCATCACCGGCCGCGTATTCTCCGGCAGCGTCAAGCCGAACCAGAACGTCAAGGTGCTGAGCCATGACGGCAAGCTGATCGAGCAGGGCCGCGTCACGAAGGTGCTGGCGTTCCGCGGTCTCGAACGCACGCCGGTCGACGAGGCGGAGGCGGGCGACATCGTCGCCATCGCAGGCCTGCCGAACGCCACCGTGGCGCACACGATTTGCGCGGTCGACGTCGAAACGCCGCTGCCGGCGCAGCCGATCGATCCGCCGACCTTGGCGATGACGTTCCGGGTGAACGATTCGCCGCTCGCCGGCACCGAAGGCGACAAGGTGACGAGCCGCGTGATCCGCGACCGGCTGCTGCGCGAGGCGGAAGGCAACGTGGCGCTGCGCGTCACCGAATCGGCCGAGAACGACGCGATGGAGGTCGCCGGGCGCGGGGAACTGCAGCTCGGCATCCTGATCGAGACGATGCGGCGCGAGGGCTTCGAGCTCTCGGTGTCGCGCCCGAAAGTGCTGCTGCGTCGCAACGAGGCGGGTGAGCTGGAAGAGCCGATCGAGGAGGTCGTGATCGACGTCGACGAGGAGCACTCCGGCGTCGTGGTGCAGAAGATGTCGGAGCGCAAGGCCGAGCTGATCGAGATGCGCCCCTCCGGCGGCCACCGCACGCGGCTGGTGTTCTTCGCGCCGACCCGCGGGCTGATCGGCTACCAGAGCGAATTGCTCACCGACACGCGTGGCACCGCGATCCTCAATCGCCTGTTCCACGGCTACGCGCCGTTCAAGGGCGAGATCGAGGGGCGGCGCAACGGCGTGCTGATCTCGAACGATCAGGGCGACGCGGTCGCCTACGCGATGTGGAAGCTGGAAGACCGCGGTCCGATGATGATCGAGCCCGGCTGGAAGGTGTACCGCGGCATGATCGTCGGCGAGCACACGCGCGACAACGATCTCGAGATCAACGTGCTCAAGGGCAAGCAGCTCACGAACATCCGCACCACCTCGAAGGACGAGGCGGTGCGCCTCACCCCGCCGATCCGCATGACGCTCGAAAAGGCGCTCGCTTATATCGGCGACGACGAACTGGTCGAGGTGACGCCGAAGTCGATCCGGCTGCGCAAGCGGCTGCTCGATCCGAACGAGCGCAAGCGCGCCGAGCGCGCGCGGGAAGCCGAGGCGGTGTAGCCCCACCCGGTCGCCTTCGGCGACCACCCTCCCCCATAGCCCGTCGAAGACGGGCGTGAACGCCCTAATGGACGGGGAGGGATGGACCGAGCGTGTGGTTTGGCCGATAGCTGACGGCAGACCACGAGGACGCCACGTTGAGCCGGAAGGACAAGCAGTCTTCACGCGGCGAGCCGTGGTCGCCGGCCGCGCCGCTGTTCGCAACGGCGCAGCGGCACCACAAGGCCGGGCGGTTTGCCGAGGCCGACCTGCACTATCGCCAGGCGCTCGCGACCGATCCGAAGCACGCGCCGAGCCTGCACTGTCGCGGTGCGCTGCTGATGCGCGTGGGCCGTGCGGCGGACGCGGTCGCGCATTTCCAGGCCGCGATCCGCGCCGATCCGCAGCTGACCGATGCCTATCTCGATCTCGCCGACGCGCTGCTGCGGTACGGCAAGCTCTACGATGCGCTCGGCGTCATCAACCGCACCTTCGAGCTTGGGTTGGCGGAAACGCGCGCGCGCGAAGCGCTCGCGCTGGTGACGCAAGCGCTGGAGATCGAAGAGAGCGTCGATACGCGCACGCTGTTCGTGCAGTGCGTGCGCAATCTGCAAGTCGTGCCCGATGTGGACGGCATCCGCGCGCTGATGATCCGCGCGCTGACCGAGCCGTGGGGCCGGCCCGCCGACCTGTCGGCCGCTGCCGCGAGCCTCATCATGCAGGACAAGCCCATCGGCAAGCGCGACGCGTTGCTTCGCGCCTTGCTCACCTCCGCCTGCATCCGCGACGCCGTGCTGGAACGGCGTCTCACCAGTGAGCGCGCTGCGCTGCTGGACACCGCGCTCGGCAATGCTCCGGCCGACGAGAATGCGATCGCGTTCGCCTGCGCACTGGCGTCGCAGTGCTTCATCAACGAATATGCGTTCGCCTGCACCGGCGCCGAGATGGAGCAGGCGCGACGGCTGCGCGCGTTGCGCGACATCGCGCCGCTGCAGCTTGCCGCGCTCGCATCGTACGAGCCGCTGCATGCGTTGCCCGACGCCGACGCGCTGCTTGCGCGCGATTGGCCGCAACCGGTCGACGCGCTGCTCGATCTCCAGCTGCGCCAGCCGCGCGAGGAGGCGCGCATCCGCGAAACGATCCGCGCGCTGACGCCGATCACCGACGATGTCTCTCTGAAGGTGCGCGAACAGTACGAGCAGAATCCCTATCCGCGCTGGATCAAGACCGCGCCGATCGGGCACGCGACAACGCTCGAC
>DATEKY010000297.1:0-9056 GCA_035277225.1 Xanthobacteraceae bacterium | reverse complement strand
ATCGTCGAAATCGGCGGCGCCTCGACCACATTGGCGCTGTTAACGCCGCGCACGAAGGCCGATATAACGACCGCGCATCTTAACGGGAGCTGTTCATGCAATATGTCGAGGCGCACGGCGCGCGCATCCCGATCGTCGGTTTCGGCTCGATGCGGCTCAAGGAAGAGGCCGGCACGCGCGCGATCGAGGCGGCGATCCGCGCCGGCTATCGCCACATCGATACCGCGGCGTTCTACGGCAACGAGCGCGAGGTCGGCGAAGCGATCCGGGCTTCCGGCGTCCCCCGTGCGGAAATCTTCCTCACCACGAAAGTGCGGCAGGACAATCTCGAGGCCGACAAGTTCGCGCGCTCGGTCGACAATTCCCTGAAGCTGCTCGGCCTGCCGCAGGTCGACCTGCTGCTGATCCACTGGCCGAATGCGGCGGTGCCGATGGAGGAAAGCATCGGCGCGCTCAACAAGGCGAAGCGCGAAGGGCTGACGAAGCACATCGGCGTCGCGAACTACACCGTCGCGCTGCTCGATGCCGCCACCAAGGCGACGAAGGAGCCGCTGGTCACCAACCAGATCGAGGTGCATCCGTTCCTCGACCAGACCAAGGTGATGGCGGCGACGCGCCGCCATGGGATGACGATCACCGCCTATTGCCCGCTCGCCCGCGGCAAGGTGCCGGGGGAGCCTGCGCTGGAGCGCATCGGCAAGACCCACGGCAAGACCGCCTCGCAGGTCGCGCTGCGCTGGCTGGTGCAGCAGGGCATCGCCATCATTCCGGGTTCTGGGACCCCGTCGCGCCAAAAGGAGAATTTCGACGTGCTCGATTTCTCGCTGAGCGACGCCGAGATGGCCGAGATCGCGGCGTTGAAGCGGCCAAACTCGCGCGTCGTCAACCCGCCGCAACACCCCGAGTGGGATTCTTGAAAGGTCGCTACTCCGCCGGCTGGATCGCCGGCCGCGCCGCCGGCGCAGTCGCGGCCGTCTGGCTGCGTTGCGCCTCCGCGCGCAGGTTCCACAGCACGCCGGCGACGATCAGGCCGGCTCCGGCGAACACGAACACGTCGATGTGCTCGCCGTAGAACATCCAGCCGATCAGCGCGATCAGCGGCACGCGCAGGAAATCCATCGGGATCACGATCATCGCGTCGCCGTAGCGGAACGCGTTGGCGAGGCAGTAGTGAATGATCAGCCCGGCGCTCGCGATCCCGATCAGCGGCAGCGCGAGCGAGGCGTCGATCCTGAAGATGAAAGCCGGATCGCTGCCGGCGAAATTCAGCGGCAGCTGCATCAGGTTCATCCAGAGCATGATCGAGAATGTGGTCTCGGTCGTGATCAGCTTCTTGGTGGCGATCGCCGCGATTGCAAAGAGCAGCGCGCCGGCGAGCATGATCAGCGCGGCGGGCTGGAACGCCTCGTGGCCGGGCCGCAGGATCACCGTCACGCCGGCGACGCAGAGCGCGAGCGCGAGCGCGCGGCTCGCGTTCATGCGCTCGCCGAGGAACAGCACCGCGAGCAGCGTCACCCAGGCGGGGATCGTGAACTCCAGCGCGAACACGGTCGCGAACGGCAGCATGGTGATCGCGAGGGTCCAGCAGATCTGCGAACCGAAATGCGCCACGTTGCGCAGGCCCTGCAGGCCCATGCGGTGGCGGCGCACGCCGCTCCACAGGCTCGGACGCAGCGCGCCGAGCGCGCACAGGATGAGAAGCCCGCCGGCGCTGCGGATGGTCATCATCTCGAATGCGTTGATGGTGTTCTGCAGGGCGCGCACCGACAGTGCCGCCACGATGAAGGCGGTCAGCGTTCCGCTCATCCACAATGCGAGCCTGAGCAGATTCGGCGCCGTGGCCTGAACCGGCGCGCCTGACTCGTCGGAAGCCGCGGCCGGCGGGATGGCATCTGCGCCCGCAACGGACGCTGCCTCGGGTCCGGAAAGCGGTGGCCGTGTGCGGAGCATTCGCAGCTCACTCCAGATGTCGGGCAACTTAACGTTGCCCGTTCTCTCCGGTCAACAGATGTTGTCGCTCGCCGCGCTATCGCTTGCCGGGGAGTCGGAAAGTTCCTGCTTGCGACGCCGCCGCGCCGCGACTGCATATTGTCCTTGCTGACGATGCGGGTCCACGTTTGGACGCACAACCGTGGTCTGAAACGCGTTCCATTCTTCCGGCCGCAGATGCGCGAGATCGGTGACGAGCTCGAACTGCTCGAGCGCGTTGCCGTAAAGCTCGCGGTTCACCGGCTGAACCTGCATGAAGGGCAGCTCGGGATTGAGCTCGACCGGCACGTTGGTGCGAGTGAGGCGAATATTGGTGAACAGCGGGCCGAACCAGCGGTCGGTCTCGACGATGCCCTCGTACACCTCGTAGGCGAGACTGCGCGGCAGGTTCGCAGGCCCGCGCACCAGCAGGCTCCAGCCCGGCGCGGTACGGGCCACGAGGCCGCTCCAGATCTGCACCACGCCCGGCTCCTGCAACGCGCCGACGAATGGCGGCGAGAAACCCTTGATGTCGTCGGGGGCAGCCGCGTCGAACTGCTCGGCGAAGCCGGGAAACTGCGCAGTCTTGAGCGGATACCAGTCGTCGGCGCCGTCGTAGGTCCACGTGATGTCGGTGCCGCCGTCCCACATGAAGCTGACGCGGATCGGCGGGAACACGTACCAGCCGAACGCGGACGCCATGCGGATCGCCTCGCAATAGCGGAACGCGCGCGTCGGCAGGCTGCCGGCCGCGGAGCTGTCGGCGCGCTGCGGCATGCGGCATTCGGGAATGAAGCGGTAGAACGTGACGAGCGGCGGGCTCGCGGCGCTGTTGACTGACTCATCCATGCCGTCCGATCCCGCAACATGATTCGCGGCCGCATTAACGGCACCGTCGCGCCAACGACACAAGCCCGGGGCAGGGAGCCTGCCCTGGGTCTCGTTCGCGCGCGCGACCGCCGCGCCGCGGCCGCTCGTCAGTTACTTGCGCGGCAGGCTCGGGCTCTGGCCACCCATGCGGACCTTGCCGCTGTCCGCGATCGCGCGCGGGGGAAGGCTCGGGCTCTGGCCGCCGAGGCGTACCTTGCCGCTGTCGGTCGTGCGGACCGGAAGGCTCGGGCTCTGGCCGCCAAGGCGAACCTTGCCGCCGTCGGTCGTGCGGGCCGGAAGGCTCGGGCTCTGGCCGCCAATGCGAACCTTGCCGCCGTCGGTCGTGCGGGCCGGAAGGCTCGGGCTCTGGCCACCAATGCGCACTTTACCGCTGTCGGTTGTGCGGACCGGAAGGCTCGGGCTCTGGCCGCCAAGGCGGACCTTGCCGGTGTCGGCACACGTTTCGTTCGATTGACGCTTCTGCATCGCTGGGGCTCCGGGCCAAGATCGCGCCACCATAGGCGCCACGATTCAGCCTACGCAGGACACGGTTGCGATACCGTCAATCGCGCGTTTAACCTTTGTGAAAAATTTGAGGCGGACACAATCCCGCGACGTGAGGGAAGCGTGAAATACACCTTCACTCACCGTCAATTCCCGGTATACTTCCGCCTAAGGCTGTACCGGACAGCATCGCAAGGTTGAGAAGAAAGCAACCTATCGGTGCAATTGACGGAATAAACAAGGCCACAGTGAGGCGACTTTCACGGAAGCGGTCATGCAGGAACGGGTGACACCACCGGGGTCAGGCCAGGTTGTCTCGCTGCCCTATGGCAAGCGCGACCACAGCCGGCGGGCGCAGACGTCGCCGCTGGCGCGAATCCACCTGCTGGGCAGCATGCGGGCGACCTCGTTCCGTCATGCCGACATCCTCCCGCGCGGAAAGAAGGCGCGGGCGCTGCTTGGATGCCTTTGCCTTGCGAACGGTGCGCGGGTCTCGCGGGCGCGCATTGCCGCGATGCTGTGGGACCGGGTTCCGGATTTTCAGGGACGCGCCAGCTTCCGCCAGGCCTATCGCGAGCTCGTCGTGGCGTTCGGGCCGCTCGCCGAGATGTTGCTGTCCTCCGACCGGGAGACGGTGCGGCTCGACACGGCCGCCTGCTGGATCGACGCGGTTGCGCTGTTGTCGAACGACGCGGGCAGCGAAAAAGGCGCGCGCGGCAAGCTGGCGCAGCTCTGCAAAGGCGACCTGCTGGAAGACCTGAGCGGGGTCAGTCCGTCGTTCGACCAATGGGTGCTCGGCGAGCGCTCGCGTTTCACCGAGGCGTTGCGCCATCTGCTCGAAGAGGAGATGAGCATCGCGAGCGAGCCGCACAGCGAGCCGAGCGCACGCGAGGAGATCGCACGCCGGCTGACCGAGTTCGATCCGACGCACGAGGGCGCATCGCGGGTGCTGATGCGCGCGCTGGCCGACCGTCACGAGCGCGGACGGGCGCTCGCCGAATACAAGCGCTGCCAGCAGGCGCTCAAGCTCGCCTATAACGTCGAGCCGTCGCCCGAGACGCGCGCGCTCTACGAGGCGATCCGCATGTTTTCCCGCGAGATCCGCGAGGTCGCGCCCGCCGAGCCTGCGCCCGAGACCGGCAAGCCGCCGAAGGTCGCGCCGGCCGTCGCCAAGCGCAGTCACCGCCGCGTCGGCGTGCTCCCGTTCGCCGCACTCCCGCCGGAGGTCGACGACCGGCTTTCGTTCACGATCGCACAGGAAGTCGCCGCCGCGCTCGGGCGCTTCCGCTGGTTCGACGTCGTCGCCCCGATGGCGCTGGTGCCGGCGCCGGCGCCGAGCTTCATCAACGACAGCGTATTGCGCAGGCGCGACCTGGATTACGTGGTGGACGGCTCCGTCGCGCTGAGCGGCGGCATGTACCAGATCAGCGTGCGCCTGCTGAACCTGACACAGGACGCGACACCGGTGTGGAGCAAGACCGTCGAACTGCCGACCGACCGGCTCGACCAGCTCGACGAGCGCGTGACTGCGCAGATCGTTTCGGAAATCGACCCGGTGATTCACTACATCGAGGGCCGGCCGCGCACCCGCGGCAACGACGACGCGATCGGCTGCGTGCTGCGCGCGATCCCGCTGATGTACACGATGGAGCGCGCGAAATACGAGGAGGCGGGCCGGCTGATCGAGGACGCGCGGCTGATGGAGCCGGACAACGCGATGGTGCTCGCCTGGGCGGCGTACTGGCGCGTCTATTACGTCGGCCAGGGCTGGGCGCCCGATCCGAAAGCCGAGGCGGACATCGCGCTCGACTACGCGCGCCGCGCGACCCAGCTCGATCCGAACAATGCCGAGGCGCTCGGGATCTACGCCCACATCTGGGCCTTCCTGCACAAGGACCCGGAAATGGCGCTGCACTATTTCGGCATGGCGCTGAAGCTCAACCGCCATCTGCCGTTCATCTACGCGTTCATGGCGGTCACTTATTGCTACCTCGGCGAACCCGAGAAGGCGCTCGCGCGGGTGAAGCGCTGCCAGGAACTGACGTCGACGCAGCCGTTCTTCTCCTTCTACATCAACCCGGAGGCGATCGCCCTGATGATGACGGGCGACTACGAGGAGGCGGTGAAGGTCGGACGGCGCGTGATCGAGAGCACGCCGGAATACGGCAACGGCTACAAGCCGCTGATCGCCGCGCTCGGCCATCTCGGCCGGCGCAAGGAGGCAAAGCGCTACGTCGACAAGCTGCTGTCGATCGAGCCGCGCTTCACCATCAAGGGCTTCGCCGAGGGGTACCCCTTCAAGCGCGAAGATACCCGCGATCACTACGTCCAGGGGCTGAGACTCGCCGGCGTTCCGGAAGGCTGAGCCCGCTCCTCCCAAATTGACCGTGGCGGGCGCGGGCGCGCTCGCGTAACGTCGCGCATCCTCATGCAGACCGGAGGCGTCCTTTGAGTCTCGCGCCCGATATCATTGCCAGGATTGAGAAGGTCACCACCGCCACCATCACGACGATGCTGCTGAAGAAGGGCATCCGCCGCTGCTGGATGAGCGGGCCGATGCCGTTTTCCGGCGACACCGGCAAGCGCCTGGTCGGGCCGGCCTTCACCTTGCGCTTCGTGCCGGTACGCGAGGACCTGGCGACGCCGGCGAGCTGGGCCGCGCCGATCTCGACGCGCGCCGCGATCGAGGCGATGCCCGAGGGCGTGATCGCGGTCGCCGACGCGATGGGCGTCACCAGCGCCGGCATCTTCGGCGACATCCTGTGCATGCGCATGGTCCGGCGCGGCGTGAAGGCGCTCGTCACCGACGGCGTGGTGCGCGACAAGGCCGGTGTGGTGGCGACCGGCCTGCCCACCTGGTGCCGCGGAACGGCGGCGCCGGCTTCGGTGAACGGGCTCACGTTCGTCGGCTGGCAGGAGCCGATCGCCTGCGGCGGCGTCGCGGTGTTTCCCGACGACGTGATCGTGGCCGATGACGACGGCGCGGTGCTGATCCCGAAGGATCTGGTGAACTTCGTGGCCGAGGAGGGCGAGGAGCACGAGCGCTACGAGTCCTGGGTGGTGAGCGAGGTCGAGCGCGGCGTGCCGCTGCCCGGGCTCTATCCGCCGAATGACGAGGCGAAAGCGCGTTATGAGGCCTGGAAGAAGAGGTAATGTTCTTCGTCCTCGCCAAAACCGTCGGCTTCTTCTCGGCACCTTCGAATGTCCTGTTGATCCTCGGCCTGATCGGCCTGCTGCTGACGGCGACGCGTTTCGTGCGGGCCGGGCGGCGGCTTGCGGTGTTCGCGCTGATCGGGCTTGCGGTCTGCGGGCTCACACCGTTCGGCAACGCCATCATCCTGCCGCTGGAAGAGCGCTTCCCGCCCTATGACGCCGCGCGCGGCGCGCCGACCGGAATCATCTCGCTCGGCGGAGCGCTCGACACTGTCGTTTCGCCGGTGCGCAATGAAGTGGCGCTCAACGAGGCGGCCGAGCGCATGACCGCGATGGCCGAGCTCGCGCGGCGCTACCCGCAGGCGCGCATCGTGTTTTCCGGCGGCTCGGGGCGGCTGATCCTCGACGGCGTGTCGGAGGCTTCGCTCGCCGCGCGGCTGTTCGAGAGCTTCGGCATCGCCAAGGAGCGCATCACGCTCGAGGACAAGTCGCGCGACACGCTGGAGAACGCGCGCTTCACCAAAGCGCTGCTGCAGCCCAAGCCGGGCGAGCGCTGGCTGCTGGTCACCTCGGCGCACCACATGCCGCGTGCGGTCGGCCTGTTCCGCGCGGAGGGATTCCCGGTCGAGGCCTATCCGGTCGATTACCGCACGCGCGGCGCGATCGACCTGGTGCGCTTCTTCTCGACCGTCGGCGACGGTTTGCGCCGCACCGACACCGCCGCGCGCGAATGGGTCGGGCTGCTGGTCTACCGGCTGACCGGACGCACCGCGGAGCTGTTTCCAAAGCCATGATCGGCACATGAGCGCCAACACACCAGGATCCGATGCCGCGACGTCGTTCCTCAATGTCGACGTCGATCTTCGCGACGAGCATGGACTTGACGATCTGCTGCGGCACTTCGGAGACGATGTGCTGGTGCTTCATCAAACCGCGCAGGACGCGTCCCTCGAATTGAGCAGGGAGCATGACTCCCTCGAATCTTGCGTGCGCGACTGGATTGCGCTCGTTCAGGCTCTGCCGGACGAGGCCAGGCGCCTGTGGGACCGGTGCGCCTATCGCAAGCTCAATGTCGGCATCCAGGCGGGCGTTGAACCTCACGCGGAATATTTCAGCATGTCGCGCGAAGCGGTTTCGCTGCTGGCATCGGTTCAGTTTGAAATTGTCTTCACGATCTACGCGGCATCGGTGCCGAAGCCCTGAAAGCCGCTCCTCAATCGTGCCGCGGCGCGCTCAGCCGGTACACGCCCTTGAAGTCGCGCGGATCGACCGGCTTGCCCTTGCGCAGGATCACGACGCGGCCCTGTTCGGCGAGCGCGACCGCGACGCGGCGGATCGGCTGCATCAGCGGGCCCCACTGATCCGGATGGCTGCCGCCGAGCTCGCGCGCGGCCTCCTGCGGGTCCACGGTTTTGCCTTCACGCTCGCCGACGAGGCGGAGCAAGGTGGTTTCGATGTCGCTGGAACTCGGGCGTGTCGCGGGTTCGTCCATGCGCGAGGCAATTGCGGATTCGGCGGGAAGGTTCAAGCGTCTCGCTTGGTCGAAAAGAACGATCGTGCTATTTCAGAGCACATGACCGATCTCGCCAAGGGCGACCGCACGCGTTCGCGCATTCTCGACGAAGCCGTCGGGCTGGCCAGCGTGCAGGGGATCGGCGCGCTGACGATTGGCCCGCTGGCCGAGCGGCTCGGGCTCTCGAAAAGCGGGCTGTTCGCGCATTTCCGCTCCAAGGAGGCGCTGCAGGTCGAGACACTCGAGCGCGCCGCCGAGCTGTTCCGCGCCGACGTGACCGAGCCGCTGCGCGCCGAACCGGACCGCGCCAGGCGCCTTCCGGTGTTCTTCGCACGCTGGATCGACTGGCTCGACCAGTCCGGGCTGCCGGGCGGCTGTCCGATCCTTGCCGCCGCGATCGAGTTCGACGACGTGCCGGGGCCGGTACACGACGTGGCGGCGCGCCAGTTCGATGAGTTGCAGCGCCTGATCGTGAAGTTCGCGCGCGCCGCAAAGCCCGACGGCGACGCCGACGCGCTCGCTGCCGCCGTCATCGGGCTTGCGATGTCGCATCTCGTTCGCGTGCGGCTGCTCGGCGAGCGCAAGGCGCGCGCCGTGACGATGCGGGCGTTTGAAAGTCTGTTGCGCTAGCTTTTTGCGCGTGATCTTGTCCGAAAACCGGTTCCCACTTTTCGGGATCACGCGTCGACCGCCTTGCTGGCATCCGAGCCGAACTGACGCCACCACATCACGAGCACCACCGCCGCGGTCGTGCCCATGAACACGTAGGGGCTGACGAACCAGCCGAGATAGCCGAGCGCGAAGAAGAACGCGCGCTGGCCATGATTGAAGTGCCGCCCCGCCGCGGTGAACAGGGCGGTGGTGCGTTTCACGTGCGCCTCGGCTTCCGGCGTGTCCTTCTCGGACGGCGGCGGCATCGCGCCGAGCAGGATTGCGACGTAGTTATAGAGGCGGTACGACCAGCCGAACTTGAAGAACGCGTAGACGAAGATCACCGCGAGTCCGATCGCCTTCATCTCCCACAGCACGCGGCCGGTCTGGATGCCGA
>DATEKY010000296.1:0-4687 GCA_035277225.1 Xanthobacteraceae bacterium | reverse complement strand
CTGGTCGGCGTGGCGTGCCGGGCCGCGCGGCGCTGCGTCGGTATCGGCCAGCAACGAGGACAGCGTCAGGCCGAACGCCGCCGAGAGGCGGCCGAGCAGCGCGGCGGTCGGGCTCGTCTCGCCGCGCTCGATCTTGCTGATCATCGCCTTGGAGACGCCGGCGCGGTCTGCGACCTCGGTCAGGGTCCAGTTCCGCGCGGCGCGTTCGCGCCGGACCCGCGCCGAGATGGTGCTGTCAATTTCCGCCACCGCAATGGACATTTGTCCACTATAGTAGAAATACGATCCGCAAACAAGCCTCCCGAAGGCGTCGGCCGCCTAAAGCCTAGACTTGGAAGTCGGCACCGGCGCTGCGGGCGGACGAGTCCTGCGAAGTCCTGTGTTTTTCCTGTGATTTACAGGATTTTCCGACCCCGATGACGCTGCGTCAGTTTAGTTCCAGTAGGCCGGATAACCCGAACCCGTCTCCTCAGCCGCCAGCCGCCGCAGCATCGCCGGCCACTCGAGCACGCCGTAGGGCCGCCGCGTGCCGGGCTGATAGAGGTGCGCGGTGTGCGCCAGCACGTTCTCGCCCGGCATCGTCAGCTCGGTGCGCGCCGCCATCGCGTCGACCTGGGCGCGGCACGACATTTCGAGCTGGTACATCGTGTTGAACGCCTGCTGGATCGTCGCCCCGCAGGTGAGCAGGCCGTGGTTGCGCATCACCATCGCGTCGTGCGCGCCGAGATCCGCCACCAGACGCTCGCGCTCGGCGAGATCGACGGCCGGGCCTTCGTAGTCGTGATAGCCGATGTGTCCCTCGAAGCGGATCGAGGTCTGCGACATCGGCAGCAATCCGCATTTCATCGCCGCCACCGCCATGCCGGCGCGCGTGTGCGTGTGGATGATGCACGCGACGTCCGTGCGCGCCTTGTGGATCGCGCCGTGGATCACGTAGCCGGATTTGTTGATGCCGTAGTCGGTGTCGGGCTTGGCGATGATGTTGCCCTCGACGTCGATCTTCACGAGGCTCGACGCGGTGATCTCCTTGTACAGCAGCCCGTAGAGATTGATCAGCAGATGCTCGGTGCCGGGAATGCGCGCCGTGATGTGGTTGTAGATCAGGTCGGTCATCCCGTAGCAGTCCATCAACCGATAGCAGGCCGCGAGATCGCAACGCGTCTGCCATTCCTCGGCGCTGACGCTGCCGCGGACGGATTTGAAGTCGGTGGAGTAGTTCATTGCACACCCGGCTGGCTTGTAGCCCGGGTGAAGCGAAGCGAAACCCGGGATCGGCCGCGCAAGCTAACCCGGATTTCGCTTGCGCTCCATCCGGGCTACGCTGCGCGAAACACAAGGGAGGAATGCATGCGCAGGCGCGAATTCTGCCTCGGTCTCGTTGCCATGCCGGCGCTCGCGCGCTCGGCCTTCGCCCAGGAGGTCGCGAGCATCACGCTGATCAAGCAGCACGGCCTGCCGTACCTGCCGATGATGGTGATGGAAGAGCAGAAGCTGGTCGAGAAGCACGCGGCGCGGCTCGGCGTGCCGAACCTGAAGACCGACTACCGCACGCTCGGCGGCACGCAGTCGATCATCGACGCGCTGATTGGCGGCTCGATGCATTTCGGCATCGCCGGCGTGCCGGGGCTGGCGACACTGTGGGACAAGACGGTCGGCACCGCGAACGAAGTGCGCGCGCTGTGCGCCGCGCAGGCGATGCCGTTCATCCTCGTGACCAACCGGCCCGAGATCAAGACGATCAAGGACTTCAAGGAAGGGCACAAGATCGCGGTGCCGGGCGTGAAGAACTCGAACCAGGCGATCTGCCTGCAGATGGCGGCCGCGAAGGAATGGGGCCAGGCGAACTACGCGCAGCTCGATCCGTTCACGATTACGCTGCCGCATCCGGACGCCGCGATCGCGATCATCTCGCGCTCGACCGAGCTGGCCGGGCACTACGGCGTCTCGCCGTTCCAGGACTACGAGCTCGCCGCGCCCGGCACGCACCAGGTGCTGAAGTCCTACGACACGCTCGGCGGGCCCACGACCAACGGCGTCGTGTTCATGGCAAAGAAATTCCGCGACGCCAATCCGAAGGTGACGGCTGCGGTCTACGCGGCATTCGAGGAGGTGTCGGCCTTCATCAAGAAAGAGCCGCGCCAGAGCGGCGAGATCTACATCCGCATGACCAACGAGAAGCGCAGCAACGCGGACCAGATGGCGAAGCTGATCTCAAACCCGGACAACGTCTGGGCGACCACGCCGCTGAACGCGATGCGCTATGTCGAGTTCATGCACAAGGTCGGCACGATGAAGAAGCAGCCGTCCGACTGGAAGGACATGTTCATGCCGGAAGTGCACGCGCTGAAGGGGAGTTGAGTTTGCCGTGCCCCGGACGCGATGCAGCACGAAGTGATGCATCGCAGATCCGGGGCCGCACGACCATCGCTTCATGATTGGGGCGGTCCCGGGTCTGCAGCGCACCGCTTCGCGCTGCGCAGCGCCCGGGACACACACATCTACGCCGTCGCCAGCCGTCCGCTCAGTCCGGCCCGGGCGCGCAGCAACAGCCAGCCGACGATCGCGAGGTTGAGCAGGTTCCACAGGAAGCCGTTGAGGAACGCGGCGCGGTAGGATCCGGTGAGGTCGAAGATCGCGCCCGACATCCAGCCGCCGAGCGCCATGCCGAACAGCGCGAACATCAGCGCGATGCCGGTGCGCACGCCGGCATCCTTCGGCGGGAAATATTCGCGCACGATCACGGCGTACATCGGGATGATGCCGCCCTGGAACAGGCCGAACAATCCCGACACGATGTAGAGCGACGTCAGCCCGTTGAAGCCGAGATAGAGCAGCAGCGCGAAGGCCTGCAGCGCCGAGCCGATCATCAGTGCCCACAGCCCGCCGATCTTGTCGGCGATGCTGCCCGAGACGACGCGCGCGATCAGGCCGAGGCCGAGCATCAGCGACAGCATCTCGGCGCCGCGCGCCGGGCCGTAGCCGAGGTCGCCGCAGTAGGCGACGATATGCACCTGCGGCATCGCCATCGCGACGCAGCAGGCGATGCCGGCGACCGCGAGCAGCGCCTGCAAGCTGTTCGGACCGAGGTTCAGCGTCCCGCGCGCCGAGCCGCCGTTGACGCCGATCTCGACATGGTCGATCGGCGACGGGCGGCGCATCAGCAAGGCAAGAGGAATCATCGTGATGAGGCAGAGGATCCCGATGCCGAGATGCGTCGCGCGCCAGCCGCTGGTCTCGATGAAGTACTGGATGATCGGCGGCCACACCGCGCCGGAGAGATAATTGCCGGAGGACGCGATAGCGATCGCGATGCCGCGCCGCTTCTTGAACCAATGCGACATGTCGGAAATGATCGGACCGAATGTGCCCGAGGCCCCGACGCCGATCAGGAAGTGCGCGGCGTCGAGCATCCAGATGTTCGGCGCATAGGAAGCCGCGATATATCCGCCGCCGAGCAGCACGCTGCCGAGGATCGCCGGAAACACGATGCCGAAGCGGTCGGCAAGCCGTCCCAGCGCGACGCCGCCGAACGCGAAGCCGATCATCGCCATCGTATAAGGGACGGACGCTGCACCGCGGTCGATGCCGAAGTCGGCCTGCACCGGCGGCAGCGCGACGACATAAGACCACATGCCGGCGCTGCCGATGGTGCCGAGCACCAGCGCGACGGCGAGACGAATCCACGCGTAGGTGGAGTCGACCGCGTCCATGCTGGCGCGGCCGGCGAGTTGCGCTGGCGTCACGATGAAATCCCGGCGTTGAATTCCAGCCTCGTTGGTAGCATCTAGGCGGCGCGCGGGAAACGCGCTTTGCGAAACGGTGATATGATCTTCCGTGATGGATGCTGTGATTGACGCTGATGCCAAAACCTCGCTGGCGCGCGTGCGCGGCGAGATCGCAGCCGCCTGCGCCGAGGGCAAGCGCGATCCGGCCGCGGTGACGCTGATCGCGGTGTCGAAGACGTTCGGCGCCGAGGCGATCGAGCCGGTGATCGCGGCCGGCCAGCGCGTGTTCGGCGAGAACCGGGTGCAGGAGGCGAAGGCGAAGTGGCCGCCCTTGCGCGCGGCGCATCCGGATATCGAGTTGCACCTGATCGGGCCGCTGCAATCCAACAAGGCGAAGGAGGCGGTGGCGCTGTTCGACGCCATTCACGCGGTCGACCGGGTCAGCATCGCGGAGGCGCTGGCGAAGGAAATCGCCAAGCAGGGCAGGCATCCGACGCTGTTCGTCGAGGTGAACACCGGCGAGGAACCGCAGAAGGCGGGCGTCCTGCCGCACGAGGCCGACGGCTTCATCAAGACCTGCCGCGAGACCTGCGGGCTCGCCATCGCCGGGCTGATGTGCATCCCGCCGTTTGACGAGGCGCCGGCGCCACATTTTGCGCTGACCGCCAAGATCGCGGCGCGCAACGGCCTGAAACTGCTGTCGATGGGGATGAGCGCGGATTTTGCCGCCGCAATCGCGTTTGGCGCGACCCATGTGCGGGTCGGGACGGCGATTTTTGGCGGGAGAGAAAAGAAAAGCCCCGACGCGGGGCTGGGGGGCTGAGGGCGTCGGGGCTTTCGATGCGCGGCCTCCTCGGCTACGCACAGAACTTGCCTGCCTAACGTGCCGGCCAGCAGATCGTTCCGCCCTCCGGCGAAATTTTTACAGATTCTTTGTCCCCTGCTATCATATTGAATGCATT
>DATEKY010000295.1:0-3502 GCA_035277225.1 Xanthobacteraceae bacterium | reverse complement strand
GCTTCGGCGTCGCTGCGCGGATCGTGGCGCAAGACCAGCCAGTCGAAGCCGGAATAGATGTTCACGCTGACATCGTTCCGGTCGCGATAGCGGCGGAGAATGTCGGTCACGATGTCCCGCGGCAAGGCGCAGCGATGAATGATGCGGCGATCCGGCGTAAAAACGACGGCGCCATTCAATGCGATCCACGGCCCGGGCGAGCCAAGGGACTCGCCGAACTGGCGCACGGATTCGGGCGGGCGCGCGCTCGCGAGGGTCAGCCAGACGCCGCGCGCGATCAGTTGCCGGCACACCTGCAGCGTCACAGCCGAAATCGTATGGTCCGAGCGAAGCAGCGTTCCGTCGAGGTCAAGCGCGACGCCGCGCAGCTTCGCCGCGCCGGCGCGTGACGCGTCGGTCACGCCATCCCCTCCTCGTACGCCGCGCTCGCCATCAGCCAGTCTTCCTCGGCCTTGGCGAGCGCGTCGGCAGCATCGGCGCGCGCCTTGGAGAGCGCGGTCGCCTTGGCGGGATCGCGCGCGAACAGGCCGTTGGCGAGCTCGCCGTCGATCGCCGCGATGTCGGCAGTGAGCTTGGCCACCGTCCTCTCGGCCGTATCGATGCGACGCTTGAGCGGCTTCAGTTCCTCGCGTTTCTCTGCCGCCGCACGGCGCTGGTCGGTGCGCGAGACCTTGCCGGCATCGTCGCGCTCCTCGCGCCTCGCCTCGCGCCCGAGCACGAGGCGGCGGTAATCGTCGAGATCGCCCTCGTAGGGCGCGACCGTGCCGTCGCCGACCAGCCAGAGCCGGTCCGCGCAGGCCTCGATCAAATAGCGGTCATGCGAGATCAGGATCGCGGCGCCGGGAAATTCGTTGATCGCCTCGACCAGCGCGGCGCGGCTGTCGATGTCGAGATGGTTGGTCGGCTCGTCGAGGATGACGAGATGCGGCCCGGCGAAGGTCGCAAGCCCGAGCAGCAGCCGCGCCTTCTCGCCGCCCGAGAGATTTTCCACCGGCGTGTCGGCGCGCTCGCCGGAAAAGCCGATGTTGCCGGCCCGCGCACGCACTTTCGCTTCCGGCGCCTCCGGCATCAGGCGGCGCACGTGCTGGTAGACGCTTTGCTCCGGCGTGAGCTCGTCGAGCTGATGCTGCGCGAAGTAGGCGACATCCATGCGCTCGGCGCGCGTGACGATGCCGCTCTCGGGCGCAAGGCGCTGCGCGAGCAGTTTCGCCAGCGTCGACTTGCCGTTGCCGTTCGGGCCAAGGAGCGCGATCCGGTCGTCCGGATCGATGCGCAACGACAGCCGCCGCAGCACCGGCTTGCCGGGCTCGTAGCCGACCGCGACTTTCTCCAGCGCGACGATCGGCGGCGAAAGCGGCTTTGCGGGCGGCGGGAACATGATCGGCCGCACCTCGTCGTTCGCCATTGCGACGATCGGCTCGAGCTTGGCGAGGCGCTTGGCGCGCGACTGCGCCTGGCGCGCCTTGGTGGCCTTGGCCTTGAAGCGGTCGATGAAGGCCTGCAGCTTCTTGCGCTCCAGCTCCTGCTTCTTCGCCGCCTTGGCGTCGAGCGCGAGGCGCTCGGCACGCTGGCGCGCAAACGCCGTGTAGCCGCCGCGATAGAGCGTGAGCTTGCCGCCCTCCAGATGCATGATCCAGTCGACCGCGTCGTCGAGCAGGTCGCGGTCGTGGCTGATGACGATCACGGTGCGCGGATAGCGCGCGAGGTGATCGGTCAGCCACAGCGTGCCTTCAAGGTCGAGATAATTGGTCGGCTCGTCGAGCAGCAGCAGGTCGGGCTCGGCGAACAGCACCGCGGCGAGCGCGACGCGCATGCGCCAGCCGCCGGAGAAGTCCGAGCACGGACGCTGCTGCGCGGTCTGGTCGAAGCCGAGGCCGGCGAGGATCTCGGCCGCACGCGCGGGCGCCGCATGTGCGCCAATGTCGGCAAGCCGCGTCTGGATCTCGGCGATGCGATGGGGATCGTGCGCGGTCTCGGCCTCGGCGAGCAGCTCGGAGCGCTCACTGCTGGCGGCGAGCACGACGTCGATCAGCCGCTCCGGCCCGCCCGGCGCCTCCTGCGCGAGGCGCCCGATCCGGGCGCGCGGCGGCAGCCCGATCGAGCCGTGCTCGAGCGCAAGCTCGTGCGTGATCGCGCGGAACAGCGTGGTCTTGCCGATGCCGTTGCGCCCGACCAGCCCGACCCGCGCGCCGTCCGGGATGCGCACCGAGGCGCCGTCGAGCAGCAGGCGCCCGGCGACGCGGATCGAGATATCATCGAGAACCAGCATGCGGCGTTCTTAAAGGCCGTGCCGCGAGAAGCAAGCGCGACAACGCTGCCATTGCGCAGCCCGGTCGATCGGGACGATCCTGTGCGCCGAAATACCAAAGGAGGACCATCATGTGCGTTCCCGGATGCAACGAAGCCGTCCACCGCGCCCTCTCGCGGCGCTCCTTCTTCCGCGGCGCCGCCGCCGCGAGCGCGGCGGGATTTGCCGCGACCGCCGTGACGCCGGCGCTGGCGCAGCGCAGCTTCCAGTCGGTCGTCGATCTCACGCATGTCATGTCGCCGGAATTCCCGACGTTCTTCGGCGTGCCGGGCATCGAGTTCGACAAGAAATACGATTTCAAGAAAGACGGCTTCAATCTCAACTGGTGGAAAATCGTCGAGCACGCCGGCACGCACATGGACGCGCCGATCCACTTCTCGGAGAACGGCGCGACCGCGGAGAAGATCGCGGCGGAGCAGCTGGTCGCACCGCTCGCGGTGGTCGACGTCTCGGCCAAGGCCGCGCAGAACGCGGATTACGCGCTGACCAAACAGGACCTCGCCGAGTGGGAGGCAAAGAACGGCCGCCTGCCGGAGCGTTGCTGCGTCGCGATGAACTCCGGCTGGCAGCAGCACGTCACCAATGCGGCGAAGTTCGTCGGCAAGGACGCCGCCGGCGTGATGCATTTCCCCGGTATCCATCCCGAAGCGACCGAATGGCTGGTCAAGGAGCGCGGCGTCGTCGGCCTGGCGGTCGATACGCTCTCGCTCGACCCGGGCAACTCGAAGGATTTCAAGACGCACTACACCTGGCTGCCGACCGGCCGCTGGGGCATCGAGAACATCGCCAATCTCGACAAGGTGCCGGCGACAGGCGCGACGCTGGTCGCGGGCCTTCCCAAGGTGAAGGATGCGACCGGCGGGCCGGCGCGGATATTGGCGCTAGTTTAGCTGGCCTTTTTTCGGAGCATGATCTTTTCCGAAAACCGGTACCCACTTTTCGGGATCATGCTCTCTTCTGCCAGCGGCCGTTCTCGTCGGCCTGCCAGTAGGTCGCCTCGAAGCCTTGCGCCTTGGCTTCGGTCCAGCGCGTGCGCGCCGCCGCGACCGCGTCGTCGTCCTCGCCGTCGAACAGCAGCACGATGCGCTGATAGCTCGCCGCATCGGTGGGCACCGGTGCGCCGTCGATCAGGAAGCGCACGCTCGCGCCGTTCGGATTGTGGTCCTGCGCGGTCAGCAGCACCGGCTGCAGCGC
>DATEKY010000294.1:0-6116 GCA_035277225.1 Xanthobacteraceae bacterium | reverse complement strand
CGCCCCATCAGGAACAGGTCGGTCGCCGGCAGCACCGTCACGGCGATGCCGCTATCCGCCATCTGCCGCGCCATCGTTGCAAGCTGGTCCGGCGGCAGCAGCGAGAGCTTCGCCATGTGGCCGACCACGACGCGGCCGCCGCGTTTGTACTGGTCGGTCAGCTCGCGCACGAGATGGATGTTCATCTGATCCGGCGTATTGCCGACATCGAGGTGCATGTCGATGTCGACGTCGAACTCGCGCGCCAGCTCGAAGATGCGGCGGATCTGTGCCGCCTCGTCGGTATCGTAGCGCGGCGCGCCGCCGAGTACTTTCGCGCCGCGCCGCAGCGCCTCGACCAGCAGTTCATCCGTCCCGGGAAAGCTGATCAGCCCTTCCTGCGGGAAAACGCAGAGCTCGATATCGATCGCCCACTTGTAGTCGGCGATCAGCGCCTCGACACCCTCATAGCCGCGCATGCCGATGCCGGGATCGACCTCGACCTGCGTGCGCATGCGCGTCGCGCCGTGCAGGATGCATTGCTCGAGCGTCGCGGCCGCCCGCGCGCGAACGTCCTCGACCGTCATGTCCTTCTTCAGCGGCGTGACGCCCTTCACCGGGCTGAGGCTCGCGCGCGGCTGCGGCGCGCAGCGGTCGATGATGCGCGACTTGTCGAGATGGATATGCGTCTCGATCAGGCCCGGACAGGCGAGGCAGCCCTGCGCGTCATAGGCCGGCGCGTCGGATGCGATGCCGCGTTCGATTGCCGCAATGCGCCCGTTCGCGATGCCGATATCGACCGGCTCCCCCGCCCGGTCGGAAAGCCGCGCGTTGCGGATGATCAGATCCAAGGACGTCATTTGCGCATGACCTTGTCGGAAAACCGGTACCCACTTTTCGGGGTCATGCGCCTAATCCGTCTTGATGCCCGCGTCCTTGATGATCGGCGTCCATTTGTCCAGCTCGGCCTTGAGATGCGCGGCGAGTGCGGCGGCGCCCTGCTGGTCCGCCGACGGAATCTCCTGGCCGAGATCGCTCAGCCGCTTCTGCACCGCCGGATCGGCTAGCGCCTCCAGCGCTGCGGCGCTGAGCTTGCCGACCGCGTCGGCCGGCGTCCCCTTCGGCGCCCACAGCCCGAACCAGGTCGAGATATAGACGCCGGGCGCGCCGGCTTCGTCCACCGTCGGGATGTCGGGCGCCGAGGCAAGCCGCGTCTTGCCGGTGATCGCATAGGCGCGCACCTGTCCGTTGCGCACGAACGGCAGCGCGCTGATCGCCTGGTCGAACGACAGGTCGATGTGCCCGGCGGTCAGATCGCGCATCACGTCGGCCGAGCCGGCGCGATAGGGCACGAAGGTGAAGGTCGTGCCGGTCACCTTCTGGAAATAGACGCCGCTGACGTGCTGGCCGGACCCCGCGCCGCCGGTTCCGGCCGACAGCTTGCCCGGGTTTGCCTTGATGTAGGCGATCAGCTCCTTCAAATCCTTCGCCGGCAGGTCCTTCTTGCTGACCACGATGTAGGGGTTGTTCGGCAACTGCGCGATCGGCTCGAAGTCCTTTGTGACCTCGTAGGGCAACTTCGCATAGGTGGCGCTTGCCACAACGAATGACGGCCAGTTGCCGAGCACCATGGTGTAGCCGTCCGCTTCCGCTCGTGCGACGCGCCCGACCCCGATGGTGCCCGACGCGCCGGTCACGTTCTCGACCAGCACCGTCTGCCCCAGCGGCACGCGCATGCGCTCCGCCACGATGCGCGCGAGTGCGTCGGTCGGTCCGCCGGCGCCGAACGGCACGATCATGGTGACCGGGCGCGACGGATAGGCCTGCGCCAGCGTTTCACCGGTGCAAAGAGCCAGCACGCAAGCCGCCAACAGAACGCGTTTCATTCTTGTCTCTCCCGCATCGCGCGAACTCACCCCGCGACCTGCCCCAACGGCCTGCAGGAAGGATGCCAGATTTTTCGGCCCTGCGCACCGGGACGCCGCACCACGTTTGTTTTTCTTGCTCCGATGCGCGCGCCGACGCATAGTCGCTGCGACTGCATTTTCCGACACTCACCAACATCCCAGGGGGAAACTGTCTCATGAAGCTCGTTCGCTTCGGCGCGCCCGGCCGCGAAAAACCCGGCATCATCGACGACAAGGGCCGCATTCGCGATCTATCCAAGGTCGTGCCGGATATCGCCGGAGAGACCCTCTCGCCCAAGGGCCTCAACAAGATCCGCAAGACCGACCTCTCCAAGCTGCCGGTGGTGAAGGCCGGCACGCGGCTCGGCGCCTGCGTCGGCAACACGCGCCATTTCGTGGCGATCGGGCTCAACTACGCCGACCACGCGGCCGAGACCGGCGCGCAGATCCCGAAGGAGCCGATCATCTTCCAGAAGGCGCCGAACTGCATCGTCGGGCCGAACGACGACACGATGGTGCCGAAGGGCTCGACCAAGCTTGACTACGAGTGCGAGATCGCGATCGTGATCGGCGAGCGCGCGCGCTATCTCGCCAAGAAGAACGCGCTCGATCCGGTCGCCGGCTACTGCATCTGCAACGACGTCTCCGAGCGCAACTTCCAGTCCGAGCGCGGCGGCACCTGGACCAAGGGCAAGGGCTGCGAGACGTTCGGCCCGGTCGGTCCGTGGCTCGTCACCAAGGACGAGATCGCCAACGTGCAGAAGCTCGACATGTGGCTCGACGTGAACGGGCAGAAGCGTCAGCGCGGCAACACCAGGACCATGATCTTCGGCATCGCGCATATCGTCTGGTACTGCTCGCAGTTCTTCGCGCTGGAGCCGGGCGACATCATCACCACCGGGACGCCGCCCGGGGTCGCGCTCGGCATGAAGCCGAACCCGGTGTGGCTCAAGCCCGGCGACGTGGTCACGCTCGGCATCGAGGGACTGGGCGAGCAGCGCCAGAAAATCGTCAAGTTCAGGATGTGAGCAGGGGTGGAAGCCGGCCGTCCGCTCGCGCGGGTGAATGCCGGTTCATCTTCTTTGTCTTGAAGATTTCGTGTGTGCGGTGCTTGCTGCCGCACGGGCGCCTCGGTTTGATTCGACGCTGAGGGCACGGGGGAGACACAGGAGAGAACGTCCATGAAGACTTTGATCGCTGCTGCTTTCTTTGCCACGCTGGGCTTCGCCACGGCGCAGGCGATGCCGGTCGCGCCGGTGCAGTCCGACGGACTGACCACGCAAGTCGCGCAAGGTTGCGGCCCCGGCATGGCGCGCAACCGCGCCGGCCGCTGCCGGCCCGCCTTCATGGCGCGCCCCTGCCCTCCCGGCATGCATCGCAACGCCATCGGCCGCTGCCGCCCGAACCGCTAACTCGGCGCAGCCACCGAACGAGCGACGGCGCCGCAAACGCGGCGCCGTTTTTCTTTGCGCGAGAGGCGAGGCTACCCTTCCCTCGCCTCCAGCACGGCCTTGATCGAGATGCGTGACCACGGCGCGGTGCGGTCGCGGAAGGCCGCATAGGTGTCGTGCACCTTGCGCGCAATCTCGCTGCGCGCGGCGAGCTCGGCCAGCACGTCGGCCGAGACCTTGCGCGCCGCCGCGACCACCTCGCCCGGGAAGCTGCGCAGCTGCACATTGTGGCGCTCGGTCAGCGCGGCAAGCGATTCCGCGTTGAGCCGCTCCATCTCGGCCAACGCATAGCTCGCTTCGGTCGCGCAGGCATGCGCGACGATCGCCTTCAGCTCGCCGTCGAGCGCGTCCCAGGCCTTGAGCGACACGATGCACTCGCCGGTGCCGTTCGGCTTGTTGAAGCCGGGGCCGTAATAGCTCGGCGCGACGCGATAGAGGCCGAGCGCGATGTCCGAGCCGGGGCCGACGAATTCGGCCGCGTCGAGCACACCGGACTGCAGTGAGGTAAGGATCTCGCCGGGCGGCGTGGTCTGCGGTGTCGCGCCGAGCCGGCGATAGACTTCGCCGCCGAGACCGAGCGAGCGGATCTTCAGGCCCTTCACGTCGTCGAGCGATTTGATCTCGCGGCGGAACCAGCCACCCATGCAGACGCCGGTGTTGCCGCCCATGAACGGCTTCACGCCGAACGGCTTGTAGAGTTCGTCCCACAGCGCCTGCCCGCCGCCCGCATCGACCCAGGCGACGTGCTCGTTCGGCGTCAGGCCGAACGGCACCGTGGTGAAATAGTTCGCGGCCGGCATCTTGCCCTGCCAATAGAACGAGGCGGTGTGCCCGATATCGGCAACGCCGCCCCCGACCGCGTCGAGCACCTCGAAGGCCGGCACCACCTCGCCGGCCGCGCTCACCGCGATCTGCAGCCGCCCGCCCGACAGCGTCGCGATGCGTTCGGCGACGCGCTCCGCCGACATGCCGGGGCCGGGCAGCCGCTTCGGCCACGACGTCACCATGCGCCAGCGCTTGCCCTGCGCGCGCGCGACCGCAGGTGCCGCGATGGCTGCCGCACCGACAGCGCCGGCGACGAGATTGCGGCGTGTGAGCTTGGTCATGGTCCGCTCCTTACCACCAGGCGTGAAAATGATGCGTCGGGCCGTGGCCCTTGCCGATCGCAAGCTCGTCGGCCGCCGCGATCGCGGCGGTGACGTAGGCTTTCGCGTCCGTCACGGCTTCCGACAGGCGCTGGCCCTTGGCGAGGCCCGCCGCGATCGCTGCGGACAGCGTGCAGCCGGTCCCGTGCGTATTCTCGGTATCGACCTTCTCGGCGGTCAGCCGCACGACCGCGGACGGCGTCACCAAAAGGTCGGTCGCATCCGCGCTCTGCGCGTGCCCGCCCTTGATCAGCACGGCCTTCGCGCCGATGCCGAGCAGCGCCTGCGCCTGCGCCCGCATCTCCTCTTCGGTGGTGGCGAGGGGCGCATCGAGCAGCGCGGCCGCCTCGTGCAGGTTGGGGGTGATCAGCATCGCGCGCGGAAGGAGATCGCGCTTGAGCACCTCGATCGCCGCGGGCTCGAGCAGCCGGTCTCCGGACGTCGCGACCATCACGGGGTCGAGCACCACATGAGTCTGCTGCCAGCGATCGAGTCCGGCCGCGACCGCCGCGATTGCGACCGGCACCGACAGCATGCCGATCTTCACGGCGTTTACCGCGAGGTCGGAGAACACCGCATCGATCTGCGCTGCGATGAAATGCGCCGGCACATCGTGAATGCCGCTGACGCCTTGGGTGTTCTGCGCCGTCAGCGCGGTGATCACCGACGCGCCGTAGACGCCGAGCGCCGAAAACGTCTTCAGGTCGGCCTGGATGCCCGCGCCACCGCCTGAATCCGAGCCCGCGATGGTGACGGCGATGGCGGTCATGACCGTGCCTTCAGCGCCGCATCGACCACGCCGCGCAACTCGCGCGCGGCAGCTTCGGGGTCGGACTTCATCGATAGCGCCGAGATCACCGCGACGCCGTCGGCGCCGGCCTCGATCACCGGCGCGGCGTTGCCGGCCTCGATCCCGGCGATGCCGCAGATCGGCAGGCTGTGCTTGCGCGCGCGGAACGCCGCGACGATCTCGCGCAGGCCTTCGACGCCGATCGGTTTGTCCGGATTGTCCTTCGAGGTGGTCGCATAGACGCCACCGACCCCGACGTAGTCGAGGTGCTCGAGCGGTGCGGCATTCGCCAGCGCAACGGTCTTGATCGACAGTCCGATGATGGCGTTGGGGCCGAGCAGCCAGCGCGCGTCTTCGACGCGCATGTCCTCCTGGCCGACATGCACGCCGTCGGCCCCCGCGATCTGCGCCACGTCGACCCGGTCGTTCACCACCAGCGCTACGCCTGTGCCGGCGAGCGCCGCCTTGATCGCCCGCGCCTCCTCGATCATCTGGCGCGTCGCGCCATGCTTGTCGCGCAACTGGATCAAGGTCGCTCCGCCCGCCACCACCATGCGCGCCAGATCGACGAGCGGCCGCCCGTTGGCGCGCTCCGGATCGACGATCGCGTTGAGACGGACATCGACTTTCATGTCACTCTCGCTTTTTCGGCCAGGGTCTTCTCATCCAGCGCGTAGAGCGCGTCGATGATCGCCGCCGGAAAGCTGCCCGGCCCGGTCGCGCGCTCTCCGGCAACTCCCCCCGCAACACCGAAGCAAAGCAGCGCCGCGGCGGTCGCCGCGAATGGATCGCTCTCGACCGCGAGGAACGCGGCATTGAGCGCGGATGCGGCGCAACCCATCGC